>CAZBQL010000034.1:0-3584 GCA_964493985.1 uncultured Dehalococcoidales bacterium | reverse complement strand
CTTGCCGCTGCGATAAGAAAATTTATGATAGACTTTCAGCCGGATGTTTTATCTGATACTTTCCTCTTACTGGCCTGGGCTCCCACTCTTGAAATACTGGACTACAAGCAACTAGTATGGCCCGGGCATGGAGGAAAGCCCAATGCAACCTATCAGTTCGTCGATAGGGAGTATATGAAGAGTGAAGAGTACGATGAATTCCTGTCGGACCCTTCTGATTTCCTGTTGCGTCGATTTATTCCTCGAGCCTGGGGACTAATGCAGCCATTAAGTCGGTTGCGTCACTTGAGTCGAGCCTGGTATACGATGTCTGCAATATATGTTTCAGCTTTCGGGAACCTCGAAGTTGCCGAAGCCCTGGAAGGGCTGATTAAAGCTGGCAAGGAAGTCCGTAAAATGATGGCCAAAGCCTTTGAGTTTATCGACGAAATGGAGGCGATGGGCTTCCCCCGTCAGTTCGTTACGACCAGTTACGCTCCATTCGACTATATAGGTGATTTTCTTAGGGGCACACGCGGAATATTGATGGATATATACCAGAATCCTGATAAATTACAGGAGGCGATAGATAAGATAACCCCGCATATGATCGAGCAAGCTACTGCTGTAAGGAAAACAGACGGCGTTAATAGGGTGTTTATGCCACTCCATAAAGGTATTGATATCTTTATGTCACAGGAGCAATTTAAAAAATACTACTGGCCTTCGCTAAGAAAGGTAATAATGGCTTGTATCGATGTTGGACTTACACCATGCCCTCTATGGGAAGGTGACTGCACTTCCCGGCTTGAAATAATTGGAGATATACCCAGGGGGAAGGCAGTTTACTGGTTCGAACGTACCAGTCTTTTTAAAGCCAAGGAAGTCCTTGGTGATACTGTTTGCATAGAAGGTGGTGTCCCGTCTTCAATAATGATTAATGGTAATCCCGAAGAGGTTAAGGATTACTGTAAGAAATTAATTGATGTGGTAGGTAAAGGTGGTGGTTTCATCCTGAACGGTGATGTCGGCATACCTGATGAGGCCAATATTGAAAATGTAAAAGCTCTCGCAGATTTTGTCAAAGAATATTAGTAAGTAAAGCGGTGACCTGAATCGATACTAATAAAATATCAACTCTATACCTCACAGCAATAGAATAGATATATATTCAAGACAATAATGGAGGTGAATTATGCCAGGATTTGATAGGACTGGTCCGCATGGGTTGGGCCCAATGACGGGAGGAGCAAGAGGTTTCTGTAATCTCTGGCGAGGAAGAATGTATCATTATGTCTATCCACGATGGGGGCTATTTTCTCGCTCACACTTTTGGGGATATGGTTTTCCTGCTTATGTACCAAAGATGAGTCGCGATCAAGAGCTTGAATATCTGAAAAGTCAGGCAGAGATATTGAAGAGTGAATTAGATAATATTGAGACTGAGATATCCAGATTATCCGTTGAGAAAGAACAATAACATACTATATTTAATATAATATTGAAATAAATCATTTAAGGATATGAGCAAATGTCTATGGATTCTGATGAGTTTCAAAAGCTAGCAGATGAGCTTCAACAAGCGATAATAGAGGATGCTCGTGAAGTTTACTCTGAAACAGTTATCGACCATGCCATGAATCCCAGGAATGCTGGCACTATTACAGATGCCGACGGATACGGAAAGGTTAAAGGTTCATGTGGTGATACTATGGAATTATGGCTAAGAGTAAACAACGTAGTTATCACTAATGCAACTTTTTTGACTGATGGATGTGGTACCAGTATCGCGGCAGGAAGCATGGTTACCGAAATGGCAAGAGGTAAAAATATCACTGAAGCCATAAAAATTACCCAGCAGGATATTTTAACCGAGTTAGGTGGATTGCCCGAAGAAAGCGAACACTGTGCTGTTCTCGCGTCGAACACTCTCAAACAAGCAATATTGGATTATATGGCATTACAAAGAGAACCCTGGAAAAAAGCCTATCGGAAACACTGAAAGTATAGGGATGCAATTCAAGGATTATTATCAGATACTTAACGTCAGCCGGGATGCGAACGCTGAAGAAATTAAGAGAACGTTCCGCCGACTAGCCATGCAATATCATCCTGATCGTAATCCGGAAGATGTCCGGGAAGCCGGTGAAAAATTTAAGGAAATTAACGAAGCTTATGAAGTACTCGGCAATGAGCAGAGAAGGTGGCAGTATGACAGACTGTTAAATCCTTCTAGTAATCCGAGAAACACAATGCATGCAGAAGATATCTTCACTAACGAGATGGAGGAAGATAACATCCTGGAAATGCTTCGGAGAATGGCCGGTAGTAACTTTGTTGTCAGGCAAACAGGCTGGAGGAAACCATGGGGCTGCGGACGTCGTCGGGGCGGGCAATGTCGCCGCCAGTACAGGCAGGAATATTGACTGGATCATTTGTTTACGGTCCTGTACCATCCAGGCGCCTTGGACGCAGTTTAGGTATTAATAACATTCCACCCAAAAGATGCTCCTATTCCTGTGTATACTGCCAGTTAGGCAGAACAGTTAGTCTTCAGACAGATAGGAGAATTTTCTATCAACCCCAGGAAATTGCTGACAGTGTAAGGAACAAAGTTACTCTACTCAGGGCAAACGACGAAATAATAAATTATCTTGCATTTGTGCCAGACGGCGAACCAACCCTGGATATCAACCTTGGCAGAATGATTGACCTGTTAAGAGATTTGAACTTAAAGATTGCGGTAATTACCAATGCTTCATTTATCTGGAATGAGGATGTACGGCATGATTTACAGAAAGCTGATTGGATTTGCCTGAAAGTAGACGCTGTTACACAGGAGATCTGGCGTAGAATAAACAAACCCGGTAGAAAAACAGATATAAATGATATATTAGCAGGAATACTCAGCTTTGCCGAATTATTTCATGGCGAACTCAACTCAGAAACAATGCTTATCAGGGGTATTAATGACAGTGAGGATGAGATTAGTAAAATCGCAGAGTTTCTATCGCAGTTGAAGCTGTCCAAAGCTTTTTTAGCTGTACCAACAAGGCCAACAGCTGAAAGTATCGAGCCTACTACCGAACAAATTCTTAATACTTCCTATCAAACCTTCAAAGAGAAACTGAATAGAGTGGAGTATCTAACAGGTTATGAAGGAAATACCTTTTCTTCTACGGGGGATACCATAGACGACCTGTTAAGTATTACTGCAGTACATCCCATGAGAGAGGATGCATTGACGGAATTCTTAAAACGTGCTGGCACTGACTGGACAGCTGTACAGGATTTGATCAATAGTCGTAGCCTTGTCGAGCTTGCATATCAGGGAAAGAAATTTTACATACGCAAGCTTCCTGAAATTAATCACATTAAGCAACACTAGTGTTGCTTAATTGTTTTCACCGTCAAAATTCAAGTGATAAATAGTCACCATTTCGTTTTCGAAGAAGCAACTATTTACAAGATAATGTCACGATCGAGCATTTTGTTACTCGAAGTTGAAGTGAAAGCATCACTCTAATGGTTTGCTGAATAAAAAATTTACAAATACGATAGTCAAATGAAATCACATATGCTCTTCGGTATTTTGTTAGAGACTG
>CAZBQL010000033.1:25768-29160 GCA_964493985.1 uncultured Dehalococcoidales bacterium | reverse complement strand
ATTACTTATAAACACCGTATTCCCGGGCTGCCTCGATCATTGCGTGTAAACAGGCTGGGTCACATTTATCAGGACCGGATCCCAATGACAGGATATAGCCGCCGTTTTCACCACAGACCTCGATGAGCTTGCGGCAGT
The DNA here is from genome assembly GCA_964493985.1 of uncultured Dehalococcoidales bacterium. Taxonomy (GTDB): domain Bacteria; phylum Chloroflexota; class Dehalococcoidia; order Dehalococcoidales; family UBA2162; genus MGML01. Next base: position 29,022 of record CAZBQL010000033.1, on the reverse strand, counting down.
ATTCCTTTATTTCCTGCGGCGAATGAGTGTACAGTTGCGCTGCGGTCACGTTACCCGTGATACAGGCTGAATCGCCCAGTATTTCCTTTGCCTTGAACATATCTGTTTGTTCCATATTCCAGACCACAGAGGAACGAGGCAGGTCGCTGATAATCTCCAGTCGGGCTTCATCGTATCTCCCATCGATCACCATCCAGGGAACACAACCTTCATTCACCAGTCCCAGGAGGAGTTTTCGGAATGTCGGCCAGTAAAATGTTTCGAACTGTTTAACGGACATGAAGCTAACATCTCCCTTATGCATGGGTATCAGGACGATTGGACTGCGTGCCGTGTTTGTCATCTGAACTGCCGACCTGACCGCCCGTTCAACAATAGCCTCCAGTGTTTCCAGCACTTTTTCCGGCTGGCGGTACATGTCAACCGTGATACCGCGGGTACCTCGCAGCGAGTCGGCAATGGTGTCATAGGGTGCCTGTGCCATGCCACCGACAAAAGGAGGAAATCCCGATTCCAGCGATACCTGAGCACATTCTCTGATGACTTGCTGGTATTTCGTATTCTCCTCGCTGGCTTCCCAGATGGCTTTGAACAGTTTTACAAACGCGGGATCCTGGCACATTGCCATAAGTCTCTGAGGAAGACCCTGGTACGAAGAAAGCGGAGGAATGTGTGACAGAAGTTCAAAGGCACCCCATGTCCGGGGGGTAAAGTATCGCGTCCCGAAATCGAACGGATCATTTACAAAGAGGTCATACTCATCCGCCTGCATGTACTCTCTTTCGACGAAATTCTGGATACTGGCGCTGTCTGGGAGTCCGCCTCCCGGCCATTTCATCGATCTGTAATCGAGTATCTCATAGACACGGGCTGGGAAAAATCCGGGGATATCATTCGAATCCTGGTCGTAGTCGTTGAGCCATTTCTTCCAGGCCGGCATTATCTTCGAGTAGTCGTAGATGACATCTTTTAAAGTGAATCCGGCGTTATAGGCGATTATCCCGCCACTCGTCAGGTGTACAGGAACACGGTCCGGAATTTCCATCTTAATGGTTTTTATCATACGGGTAGCACGTTCACGATACTTCTGTTCCGCTGCCCGACTGCTGAAGGAAATATCTTTGGCTGAAAGCCATTTTTCAAATCGTTTTTCGCGTTTTTCCTGCCAGGTCATTTCAGACCATTGTTGTTCCGTGTTCACTCGTTGATCTCCTGTTTCCCGCTGTCGCTAGTATTTTATTCCAGGTTCAGTAATGCTGCAGGATTTTTTTTCACCATGAGTTCTACCTCCTCCGGGGTAATTCCATGGCGAAGCAGTGTAGCGATGAATAATCTCATCCCTTCCACGGGGGTCGGATTCTGAGGCTGCCCAAGATCGGTACTGACGATGCAGTGTTCGGCACCGATGGATTTAATTACCTTTACCAGGTCCGCCGGATGATGGCAGAATTCGTTCGGAAGTATCCCTATAATAGTAAATTCCATAAATGCCCCGGTCTTTGCCAGCTGCTGCATCTCTTCAAGGGTCAATACCTTTTCCATGAATTCTTTGTCTGTCGGATGGGTGACAATTATATTCTTGATTCCGATTCGCTGCGCCTCTTCGACTAACGCAAATATTTCCTGAGGAGAGATATGACCGGTAGCCAGTACCATATTGTTCTCTTTAATCAGCGACAGTATAGGCTCCATTTCCGGTAATAGCTTCCCTGCCTTATCTATAATGGAAAATCCTTCACCCTTGGCTGGGAATCCCTGGGCTCTCATCATGTCTATGGAATTTGCTGAAGAAAATGTCGGCATCCACACTACCTTGGCTCCAAGCATAACCGCGTTCTCTACCGCGTGTACGTTAATACCACCAACCTCATAATTGAGGCATATACTTCCGACAATTTCTATATCCGGTATCATCCTATTTACGAGTGCTGCTACTGCAGCGGTATAGCTGTGACTCTTATAGACGAGAGCCTTCATTCCTGCTTGTTGTGCTTGCTGAGCCGCTTCTATTACATCTACTCGAGCCGGACCTTTGGTGATTCCCGGATGTAAGTGCATGTCTATAGAGTCGGCAACAAATTTGTCAACATTGATGAAACTCATCGTGATTCTCCCTTCGGCAGCCAGAAGATTCAGGTTCTCAGTAATCTCTGACTGCTGCTTCCATTACCTTTGATCGAGTATAGTAAGTTATTTCCGGGATCGTATGCCCTTGGCGTAATTTACTCTGCCTACCCAGAATTCCTCATCGTCTTCGCGTGGGGTTACACCGATGGCTTTCAATCCTGCTCTCATTGCCTGTCTTGCCTGGTGGGGGATCCTGGCACCCGGTTGCCTGAACAGACCTCCGTTACCGCCGGCCAGCCAGTCCAGGTACTTAATCCCTAAATACCCGCCACCACTTTGGTACAAAGCTACCTTCATTGCGTTCATATGTATCGGGGATAATTCCCAGTAGAGGCCCATCGCCTGGTCAAATTCACCTTGCATGAAAAGGTTGAACAGCTTGACGATTCGGCTTTCGGTGAAATCCTCTCCGTCATAGATAACGTATTTCCCCGGGCCTGCCCATTGCTGTTTGTATTTCGGAATTGTAATCGGCCACTCTTCCGGTTCGCCCGACTGCTGCAGGATCTGGTCACCTACCAGGTGGTGAATCTGGGCCATCTTGCCGTAGCCGTCAGCGATATATACTTTGGCTGCAACGACATTTGGTATCTCGGCTATGCGGGCAACAAGGTACGGATTAAAATGGCTCGGGTGAAATCTACCGAAGTCGAAGATCGGTTTGGGCCAGAAGTCTACACAAAGATTTACAGAATCACATATTTTCTTTGTTATCTGATAAATATCTTCTTCATTTTTGGCATAGAAGTTACCCGGGTAGCCGAAAAGCGTGTGTGTCCCACCGACCTTTTCGAAATGTTTGAGTAGTTCGATATCCTGCTCGACATCATCGATACCGGTGGTTACCGATACCAGTATTTTACCCTTAGCCTCGTCACAGACTATTTCCATGAACCGCTTCCGTTCCTCAAAGGTCATAACGGCGATCATAGTTTCGCACAGTACACTGAACATCCCCTTGCGGATGTTGTGCTGGACATCCCACCTGATACCTTCCTCGTCCAACTCCGAGAGATCCGGTGTAAAAGAAGGAGCAACAGCTCCATCCAGACCGTGGTAATTCTTTCGAGCCCATTCTTTTGCTTCTGATTTGGTATATTCCAAAGCCATTTTTTTCTCCTTATCTG
>CAZBQL010000033.1:11055-25668 GCA_964493985.1 uncultured Dehalococcoidales bacterium | reverse complement strand
AGAAGCCACTGGGCATATTTATCCGGCAGCGTACCGACAATTCCTGTATTAAAATAGGAATCGGAACTCCCTCCAAGATTAACACCGGCTGGTATAGCGCTCATGAAGTCCCAGTACATCTCCATTGCTTCATCGATCTTGCCTTCGACAAACAGGTTGAACATGTTCACCATCTTGGGATTATCCGGAGTCTGCGACACGTCATATGGTCCGGCGCCTGCCCATTGCTGGCCGTATTGACCGACAGTGATCGGCCAGTTCATCTGAACGGGATCATTTACCAGGACTCTGTCTCCGATAAGACGGAACGACTCATACATGAAACCAATCGGTCCACCTCCGCAAAGCTTCATTCCCACGACGTTCGGGATATCAGCTATTTTATCAAGAACGCTCAGTGGGAAATAACTCGGGTGCATATGCTTGACATGAAGTCTGCCGGCGTAAAAATTAACGGCGATATTGGTTGCATCGCACATCAACTTATAGTGCCGGTATAGTTCTTCCTCTGAGTGAGGATAAAACTGTACGGGATGACCGATTAAGGCAAAAGAACCGCCGACTTTCTCGAAATGTGCCAGCATTTCCAGATCTTCCTCAACAGTGTTCTGCAGGATGGTCATAGATACGTGGATCTTATCTTTGGCTTCGTCACAGACTATCTTGACAAATTGTTTGCGTTCTTCAAATGTCATTGCGCTGGCTTCGACGGCGCAGAGGATACAGCTTAACTTGTTGGCTATTAAATAGTTAACATCCCACCTGATACCTTCCTCATCCAGTCCTGAAAGATCAGGTGTATACGATGCGTGGATCACGCCTTCCAGTCCCTTCAGGTTTTCCTTGGCCCATTGCTTTGCTTCTGATTTGGTAAATTCCAATGCCATAGTGTTCTCCTTTCACTTAGAAACAACAATACTCAAGTTATTAATTTAGTTGATGCTGATTATCGCCATTTGTCTATTGACGCGTTTGCCATGCACCGGAAATCTGCTGCCATCCAGAACGCGTCGGTTCCACCGCCAATGACCAGCATTTCTACCGGTGAATTTTTCGTTATCAACGGGTATTCTGTCTTTCCTTCCGGAGGAAGTTTCAGCCAGGAAGCATAGGGTTCAACCCCGGCTTTTGCGGATTCCAGGTGTGCCGGCATAGCTGCCCAGTAGGTCCAGGCAGACATACGGGCATTATCCTTGATCCACTCTCCCAGTTGTTCTTTACTGTCGAATCCTTCATTTTTAAGATCATTTGCTGTTATCGGACTCACCAGGAATGTTGCCTGTGTTCCCGGGTTCAGATTCAATGTATGATGAGTCCCGGCTCCGCTGGTTTCAAAACTTACCAGCTGGTTAGCCATGATCTCGTGATGAGGGTGAGGTTTATAAGCAGCATAGTTCAGCAGGCTCCATCCGCCCAGTATGCTGATTACACTTTCTTCTGCTCGGAATCCCTTTTGTACATGGAGTGGCGCCCATCCTTCAGGCAAAGAATCTTCATTCTCTGCGCAACACAGGTTATTATAATTAGTGCTGTTGCCCAAATCCCCCAGGTATGATTCACCGAGTATCGCTCCGCCCAGGTTCTTGGAGATAAGCGTCCACGCCCTGCCGATAACAGCATTAGCCTGGTTGAAGGGACCAAGCGCACTCAGTCCGGAATTCATATTGATCTCTTTGCATATCGGACCGTTGGCGACAACCATCCTGCACATGGAGGTTGCCGAACTGAATAACGAAGTGACACCGGTCGAAGCGATAGCAAGTATCACCGGCAAATGTTCTTTCTTCGCTCCGGCCATCACGGCGTTAACAGCAACATGCTCTACCGTATACTCCCACGCTTCGTGAGGAGGTGATGGTTGCATTACTACCGGTATATCTTCTTTTTCCTCTAATCTTGAACCGGAGCCAAGTCGCTCCAGTGAACGCTCCCATGCTTCGTTGGGAGGAATCGGCTGCATCCTGCCGATTATTTCATCGGGTTTATGACTTGTACCTTTAAGCATCTCGGCTACGCGTTCCCCGGTGGGAAGTATGATCGGGAGACCATCGGTCCATCCGTTTTCAAGGAAGAGCTGTTCCAGGTTTTCAGGAGTGTCCGGTTCCAGCAATCTTGGCATCGATCTTTCAATTGTTCCTGTCTTCTTTTCTTCTTCAGTTGTCGGTTTTGTCAGGGCATCGATTATTCCGGTTATCACAGGTCTGTTGTTTATCGGATCATCGCCTTCAAGATATTTGCGATGTACTTCAATAGATCTATTTGCAAAAGGATGAGGAACAAAGGTGAATCTCAGATTGGGAATTCCTTTTTTATATGCAAATTTTCTTGTCAAGTCTGGAAATGCCCGGGTAATTACCGGAGCGGTGGGTAATCCCATGCTTTCCAGTATCGAGCAAAAAATAATGACTGACGGCGAGCAGGTATCGAGTTGGCCGATTCCTATGATGACACCATTACCTTTTTCCTTTATCTCAGCCCATAGGTCCGGATCATTATTGAAATATGTGCCTGTTTTTACCCTGAGTTCGAAATTGGTTTCGGGATATCTGCTGGAAAGTAACGTTTGCATTTCCTCCCAGAACTGGTGGGTTCTGGGGAAATTCATGTCTACTATATATATGGTTTTACCTATTAATGTTTCAAGCCGGGAAGCCATAGGAACCATATGTATCGGTGGAGGAGTGCCACGCGGGTTCATTACCGTGATTTTTTCATCTGGCATGTTACTCTTATCCCTTCCTGATTATTCGACGATACTATTAAAGTCCATTCCATAAATCTGGCATAGTTTAGCTACTTTTTGAGGATGTGTTTCCAGGAATACTCTCGCTTTTATTATCTTTAACTCTCCGTTTTCATCGACTTTCAGGTTATACAGGGTATTCATTTTTATCTCGAGAAGAACTTTACCGGTGGCTCTTTCTATAGCCCGCGCAGTAAGTAATGCACCGACTTCGTTTTGTTTCTCATCGATGAAAAGGTGTTCCAAAGTTAATTTATCTTGGACGTGGCCGTGGCTGAGACAGGCTTCATACCATTGTTCCCGGCTGGTCACCATATCATCGAATGACAACTCGGGAGCATAAAACCTATTCATGACGCCATGGGTCTCAGCGACTTGGCCTTCTTCGCTATAAGCCTTGACGTACTCGTTCATAAAACGGGAGATTTCATCATACCTGGATTCCATCTTCATACCCTTATAATTTATTGATTATAGCGTGTCGGTATAGTTATCGTGTATGATACGATATCGTATACGTCTATAACTTACGATATAATACGTTATCAGTGTATCAATTACAAGGTAGAGAAAGAAAAGAAACCGAAAAAAGAAACAGCCATTGCCGCATATTATACTGCAATGGCTGTTTAACCTGTCAGGTACTGAATACGGTGTTCCTATGGGAAGGGAGGAAGCTCTACCTGCAGACTTGCTTCATAAGCGATAGCTTTATTTCTTAGTTTGGTGATAATCTCTTTAAACTGATTTTTTTCTTCGTCTGTCAGGACGGACATCATATCGTATAACGAATCTCCAACGTTGGAACGGGTGTAAGCATCTTTACCTTTTTGTGTTAAACTGATAATCCACGTATTTTTTCTTTCGCGGCTTTTTGTTCTCTTAACCAGCCCTTTATTTTCCATCCTTTTTAATAAAGCCGTTACCGAATGATGCTGCCGAAGCATGCTTTTTGAAATTGTGGCAGGTGTTGCTTTATCCCCGATAACATGGATCACATGTAATGCTCCGGCTTCAACGGCAGTGAGTCCCCGGTTACTCAATTCATTGTCTCTTACCCGGAGCATTGTATCCCGTGTCTGGCACATTAATATCCAGATTGTATGCTCCAGGTCGGTTAATGATGCATTATCCATTCAATTTTTCTCCTGTCATATGTGAATATACCACGTGGGCAACTGCTTGGTATTGTATCATTATCAAATGGTCGGAGTTGAACTATGTGTCGACCTTAATAATAGCATTTTTACCCAAGACTAACAAAACCTTAAATAATTAGCTGATCTGGTCCAGTTTATTTTTTATTAACAACTTACTTCAAAAGGCTTGACAAGCAATGAACAGATTCATATAATAGCCGGAAATAGTGTATGAGATATACATATAAGATGTCATATATATCAATACATGACATTATCGTATAAGTCGCTTCACTCCAAGTATATGTTGTCAACAAATTCAGGGATATAACCGAATGTAAGAAACATCGACTGGATCAACAAAGCTGACCCTGCCGGGGGAAACAAGGGTGCTGAGTGTTGACAACTGGTATCAGCTTAATTTGAAGCCACACCCCTCCCGTGTTCGGAGCCCTGGGGGTAATCGGGTTTAGCGGCAGGATCAGTTCAGGAGGTGATGCCTCGTACCAAAGAAAATTAATTTCTAAAACAGCGGGACTTTCTGGATGAGTATATTGAAAAAGTTGCTTCAGTGTATCTATTTTAAATTCACGGAGGAGATGAATGTAGTATGAAAAAGAAAATTGTTTGGATAATGGTCAGCTGTTTGATGGTCTCATCACTGGTGATGATGTCTTGTGGTACCACAACAACAGAAACAAAAACGGAAGAGGAGACGGGGGAAGACAAAGTAGTGATAACCGAGAGAGAGGTCGAATCAGGGGAGACGGAAGAAGTGCCGGAAGAAAAATCGGAATTACAACCTCCGGGGGTACCCAAATACGGTGGGACATATACCATAGCCACGCTTACCGACCCGACAAGCTTTGATGATTGTGAGCAGGGTAACTCCGGAGCACAGGCTGCTGTCTATTGCTACCAGCAACCTATGAACCTGGACTGGACGAGAGGACCAGCCGGCAGCGGGATTACCGATTTCAACTCAGGTGGCGGTGCAGTAGAGGATTACATGGGTCCGGAGATTGCTGAAAGTTGGACGATGCCAGAGCCGGGTGTCTGGGTGCTGCAAATCCGCCAGGGAGTGCACTGGCAAGAAGCGGACAGCGAAGCCGGACGACTGGTGGGTGCTCGCGAACTTACCGCTGATGACGTCGTTTATAGCTTCAATCGACATATAGAGGCGCCTAAATCATGGTTAAATGTCAGCCAGCCGGTGGTAGCAGAGTCGGCAACTATCGAAAAAACCGGATCCTGGGAGGTAACTATTCGGACACCGGTTGAGTATTGGACATCCTTTCTCTGGGTAGTCTACGGGGCTGGTTCTAACCGTATTTATGCACGCGAGGTGGTAGAAAAATACGGCAATGTGGAGGACTGGCGAAACACAGTGGGAACGGGACCCTTTATTTTCGCCGACTACGTTCCCAGCAGCGTAGTAAGACTTGTTAAGAACCCCAACTACTGGGAGACAGACCCAGTAGGTCCGGGTAAGGGTAACCAGCTACCCTATGTGGATACAGTGAAAGAAATGATAATACCTGACCTTTCAACCCAGCAGGCGGGGCTTCGCACCGGTAAAATTGATATGCTGGCCGGACTTATCCGTGAGCACTGGGACATGATGATAAAGCAACAGCCCGACCTCGAATACGTCCGAACTCTGTCAAACCTGCCATGGGTCATCGGAATGAGGACAAATGATCCGGAGCTTCCCTACTACGACGTAAGAGTACGCCAGGCGCTGATGTTAGCTACTGATTTTCAGACAATAGTAGACGACTATTATCAGGGTGAAGCAGAGATAGACGTCTTTCCCGTGAATAAAACTATCGCCGGCCTTTACAAACCGATAAGTGAGTTACCCGAAACGGTCCAGGAACTGTATAACTATAATCCGGAGAAGGCAAAGCAGCTTCTGGCTGAGGCAGGTTACCCTGATGGATTTAAGGCAAAAGTAATCTGTTCGAGCGATGCTGCAAGAATTGATGATATGTCTATCTTCGAAGATATGTGGTCTAAAGTGAATATTGATCTTGAAATTGAAGTCATAGAACCAAGTGGCTATATTGCGATGGCCTTCCGGCGGACACACGAGGAGATGATCTATCGATATATCTTCTCGACGTTAAGCATACAGCTTTTTCAGTCCGCCTGGAGAGGAACCAGCAGCTTTAACTCCAGTTTTGTTAACGATCCTGCGGGAAGCGTTCCTCTTCTTGAAGATTCATACAATGATATTCAAACGTACATCTTTACAGACACACCCAGGGCTTACGAAGCCTACAAGAGCGCAAAGGCTTACCTTCTGGAACAGGCTTTCTATATACCCCGGCCAACGCCATATACCTACACCGTATGGTGGCCCTGGTTACAGAACTTCTACGGCCAGCTGAGTTTCAGTAAGTATAACTGGGTTGATACTGATATGAAGAAAGCTATGGGTTACTAAATCTGGTACGGAGAAATAAAAGAAATAAGCAGAATAAGTAAAGAGGCTAGGGGTAACTCCCCAGCCTCTTTACCGCGTCAGATACCCGTGGATGGGAGGACAAGCGTACATATTCAAACCAGATACTTGGCAGTTCCGCATGTAGGCTATTATCAAGGTGGCACAGGGATACAGGTGTCTATAAATAATAACCAGGAAGTGGATTTGTATTGTTAGCAAGAGATAGAACACCTTACAGGTAGGGAGACGATCCGCTCATTAATCAAGCTGCAAGAAGAAACACATGTCTGTTTTCTTAACAATCGGGAACTGAGCAGGAAAGAAATTTCTCCAAAGACTTTACCGAGGGAATAAAAGCCTTTGCTGAGAAGAGAAAACCAAATTACACGGGCGAATAGGTCTGTTTCAAAAAAAAGAAAGAAGGTATATGAAATGGATTATGGAATAAAAGGTAAAGTTGCCGTCGTCACCGGTACAGGACGCCAGGGAGCCATGGGGCACACCATAGCCAAGACGTTGGCTGGAGAAGGTGTAAATGTCGCGTGTGTTGACGTCAATATCGAAGGCGCCGAGGCGATTGCCGAGGAACTCCGTGGTATGGGAGTTAATGCTAAAGCTTACAACATTGACCAAAGTGAATATGAGCAGGTTAAAGAAGGCGCTGCCGAAATTGCAGCTGAAATGGGTCCGGTAGATATCCTGGTGAACAATGCCGCCCTTCTTCGAGGTGGCGGACGTATCCAGAAGACCACGGTAGATGACTGGAAGAATCTTTTAAGAATCGATCTCGATGGCCCATGGTACTGGATAAAAGAAGTCTGGGATACCATGGCGGAACGGAATTGGGGGCGCATCGTTAATATTTCCTCGATCGCAGGTGTCCAGGGCGGTTTCGGCCAGGCTAACTACTCGGCGGCTAAAGCGGGTGTCATCGCTCTTGCTAAAACTGCGGCTCTGGAAGGCGCAAGATCAGGAATTGTTGCCAATACCGTAACCCTCGGAGTAGTAGATTCCGCTGGTGGCAGAATGAGTGAATCAGAAATGATGCAAAGGATTGCCGCTCAGGTTGCCATGCGGAAACTCGGTGAACCTGCGGACGTGGCTACACTCGTTGCTTTCCTGGTATCGGAGCAGTGCAAATATATTACAGGTCAGGATATCCATGTAATGGGTGGTCTTGATCTGTTTACCTATTAATATGATGAGTTTAAGGAAACAAGGGACGGATTACTATTCGTCCCTCGTTTCCTTAAAAACTTACACTGTACTGAAACGGAATACATTCCAGGAAAGCTTCTTGACGGTAGTCGAAACCTTGTTATTCTCGAACTTTGCTTTCGGGCAAACGGAAGGAACAACAACGTTCGGATCTTCATAAGAATTTGCTGCATTCAGATCGTCAGTATAAAGCTGCAACTGTTCCTCAAATCGATATCCTTCGAAATTCCGGACATCGAGTTCTATTCGAATATCCTCTTTCCAGTTACGGTTGATTATAAATATGTTGAGATTACCATTGGCTTTGTCGAACGCCGCGGCTGATTCGATATACGGTACGTCTTTATGAGTGTCATATTGGTGGAAGTCGCTGGTTGCATAACCCGGGATTTCGTAAGTGTCACAATCAACCACCGGTATCAGGGACACCCCACGGGCGTGCTTTATAAGGTGAGTCACAGGGTAGTAAGCAGCGGATCTCCAGACGTGTTCGCGATTAGTCGCAGCGAGTGCGTTCAGTCCGCCGGTCATACAACCGATCTTGATACGGTCAGCGTATCGCATGAAAAGAAGCATCGTCGATGCTGATGTAAGTGCGTGAAGCATTTCGTAACCTCCACGGGGCATACTCCGGGTTGACCAGTTGTCAGGGTCGTGGCTGACATAGGTGCGGTCAGGATTAAATTCATAGAAAGTGGAAATATTTTGATAACTACCACGCCCGTAATGTATCTCTTTAGAAGGTTCCATCATACTTCCGTATTCATCGAATGACAACATCATCTTCTTCGGTGAACGAAGTTTAGTTTGAACAAAATCGCACAGACCGATTTCCGTCCTGATATAATCCTCGAACATGGCGGAACCACCAAGCAGAGCACCCAAATCGTCCAGAGGGGCTGAATGATAATGATGCAGTGAAATATAATCTACAGTCTCATAGCATTCCTGCAAGACCTCCAGATCCCACTGGGGATATGTATGCAGGAACGGGGAGGATGATACACACGCGACTGTCTCGATCGTCGGATCAACCCATTTCATAGCCTTGGATACTTCGTGGGCAAGTATTCCATATCCTTTCGGATTTTTCTCCCATGAACCTATCTGCCACGGACCATCCATTTCGTTGCCGAGATACCACGTTTTCACACCGTACGGTTCCTTATGTCCGTATTCTTTGCGGAGATCAGACCAGTAAGTACCGCCTTCATGGTTAGTATATTCCACGATGTTGATTGCGTCATTTATATCACCGGTTCCAAGGTTGATGGTATACATGGCTTCCGATCCGAGGAGTTCAGCCCACTGGAGATATTCATCGTGACCGATATCATTAGGTACATATTGGAACCAGGCAAGGTCAAGATGGGCCTTCCTTCTCTCTATAGGTCCGATGGAATCCTTCCAGTCCCATCCGGATACGAAATTTCCGCCCGGCATACGTATTGCCGGAAGACCGGTGCCCTTTAGTGCGTCGATAAAATCCCGCCGGAAGCCTTTCGCATCAGCGGTGGGGTGCTTAGGATTATACATGCTTCCATTAACCATAGAACCTATGGGCTCAAGGAACGCACCGAACAGGCGCGGTGATATGTCATCTATAACGTACGCTGGATGGTAGGTGACCTTTGCTTTATCAGCCATTTTACTGCCCTCGTTCTAAATTATTACTTGTTATCTATCCCAATCGATTTGAGTAAACATTTACGTATTGAATACCTGAATAATAGCAAATCGATTTTTATAAATTCAATTATACCTTTAAATTTCATCATATAATCATATATATGTATGGGGTGAAAAGGTGACCGAGCGGTTTACTAGTATTACCTGATTTGATAACACGCGTAACTATTAAGTAAGATATTCGTATAAGATATCGTATATTCAATATAATTGCAAGTGTATTTTTTAATGCACCGGATACGGGTAAATTATTTTGTTTGGAGGTAAAAATGACTGGATTATTTGATCCTTTGAAGATTAACGGGCTGGAGATTCGAAACAGGTTTATACGGTCGGCAACCATGGACAGCATGGCTGATAATGGCATGGTGTCCGATGCCGAACTGGAAATGTATGAAAACCTGGGTAAAGGTGGGATCGGTCTGATAATGTCACATGGGCTCTTTCCAACCATTGAAGGCAAAGCTTCGCCTGGGCAGTTAAGTGTCCATTCAGATGAGTCCATCAGTTCTCTGCATAAACTGGTAGAAAAGGTACATGAAAACGGCGGGAAGGTTGCCGCGCAGATCCTACATGGCGGCTGGCTGTGTACTCCTGACGTCACAGGATTCGAGCCGGTAGGGCCTTCGCCGGTGATGAACCCGCGGTCTGGGTTACGGGTGAGAGAGCTTTCCTCCGACGAAGTGTATGAGTTGATCGATGCGTATATTCAGGCTTCACGCCGGATAACAGAAGCAGGATTCGATGGCGTGCAACTGCACGCAGCGCACAGCTGGATGTTGAGTGCCTTTCTGTCCCCCGCTACCAACAAGCGGACCGATGAATGGGGTGGCTCTACAGAGAAACGTACCAGCCTGCTGAAAAAGATCTGCGAGGGTATACGAAAAGTAGCAGGAAACGATTTTCCTGTCATGGTCAAACTGGGTATAAAAGACTATCATCCAGAAGGTAAATCGATAGAAGAAGGCATTCTCCAGGCACAGATACTTGAATCGGCCGGAGTTGATTCTATTGAAGTGAGTGAAGGGCTTGAAGAAGATTTCTTCCATCATATCAGGTCGGATGTAACCAATCCTTACTATATCGATGAGTGTCGTAAGACAAAGAACGCCCTGTCCATTCCAGTAATGCTGGTAGGAGGGATGAGAAAACTCAAGGATATGCAGGAAGTGGTCGAGGATGAAACAGCCGACGCAGTATCGATGTGCCGTCCCTTCATAATGAACCCGTACCTTGTTAAAAACCTTCGTGCAGGTACAGCGGAGGGGTCGGATTGTACCTCATGCAACCAGTGCATGAGGAAGATGGGGCAAGGGAAACTAAAGTGCGTCCTGGTTTAGAACCGGATTTATTCTAGCGCTCCGCTTTGCAGAATCTTTATAAACTGCTCGTCTGTAAGTTTCAGGATCTCGCGGCATACGTATTCGGTATGTTCGCCCAGGCAAGGTGCCGCTTTTCGAACCTCAACTGAGGAATTTGATAATTTGAAAGGCGGATTATTGTAAGACGATAAGCCGATCTCCATATCGTCCAGCATCGGATAAAAATCACGAGCTTTTAGCTGTGGATTTTTATTCAGGTCTTCGCCATTGGAGACAATACCGGCCGCGATCCCGGCATTCTGCATCTTGTCCGCAACATCTTCAGGGGAAAACTGGAGTGTCCATTCTTCAATGAGAGTGTTGAGTCGGTCTTCGTTTTCTTTACGACTGGTGACAGTAGCGAATGAAGGATCTTTCGTCCAGTCGGGATTCCCCAGAACTTTACAGAAGGACTGCTATTCTTCATCCGTTAGACTGTGATGGCGCACCATCTGTCGTCACCTTTACATCGGTAGCAGCCGTGCGGAGCGGCACGAATCTTCTTTTCAATAAATCACCACATTTGACCACTTATATTAACTGCTCGGAGTCAAACCTGAGAAGAATCCAACGGAAACTGCGAGTTCTGGTTTAAAAATAGCTGTAGATAATTTATAATGCGAATATCGTATTGTCAAGGCGATACGATATGCACATACAACATTTCGTATAAAGATGGAATCACATATAGTATGCCGTTACAATGAGTTAAGACTACCGAGGAGTTAAATATGCTCGAAGATTACCTATCAGAGGTCGATGAAAGGAAATGGGAAAACCACCCGAGGGTCAGGATAAAAAAAGAATCCTCGGGTGAAAAAACGTCCTCAGAATCCGGTAAGGTAACTCCTGAAATGCTGGAAAGACGGAATTTTCGCATGAACAAGCCGTTTATTCCTTCAGCGATATATTTCAATAATGAAGCTACTGCTGATACGATCCGTCACTACGTTGATGGTATCGGTGATACCAACCCATTATTCAGAGATGCTGGATATGCCGCGAAAACAAAGTATGGTGGGATAGTCGCTCCGGGGACATTCCTTTTCACCCACCAGTGGACGGCAACCGGCAGCGGTTTAACCGGTATCCACGGCTGGTATTCCGGCGGTGACTGGCAGTGGTACAAACCGATATACGCGGGAACAAAGTTGACCTCTGTAGCAATTATCCGCGATATGGCAATAAAGGAAGGGCGGATGGCAGGCAGCGGTAATATATATATCGATTATGGAGATATAGTGTATTTAAACGCCGAGACCCAGGAAATCCTTGGGAAGGAACTCTATCATATAGTCTGGGCTGAAAGAAGTGCTGCCGGCGGGGCGAAAAAGAATCGTGGGCGCTCAAAACAAACCTACTCAAAACAGGATTGGATCCGGATCCTTGAAGCGTATGAACGGGAAGAAATAAGGGGAGATAATCCCCGTTATTGGGAAGATGTGAACGTTGGTGACGGGGTCGGCCCGCTTATCAAGGGTCCGTTAAGTGTTCGTGATGAACTGGTTTTCCTCATGGGGGCAGGATCACCCTTTCTAAAAGCACACAAAATCGAATTCAATTATGAATCCAGACACCCTAATTTCCTTGAGCATGTCGAGGAAACCGGTGAAGATGATGTACCGGAACTGGTTCATTATCTCGATCAATTTTCCAGGGCAATAGGTGTAGAAAGAGCCTATGATTACGGTAACCAGAGAATGAGCTGGATGTGCAATCTGTTCACTAACTGGATGGGTGATGAAGGGTTCCTCTGGAGAATGAGTGGAGATGAAAGAGCCTTTAATATGATGGGGGATACAACTATCCTGGAAGGTAAGGTCGTCAAGAAGTATATCGAGAATGACAAATACTGTGTTGATATAGAATCATGGGCCAAGAATCAGCTTGGTGAAATGACTATGCCTGCCAATGTCTCAACGGTAATCCTGCCTTCACGAGAAAAGGGCCCGGTGGTTTATCCGGATCCCGACCCGCAACTTGTCGAGGAAGTTAAGAAGGCACGACCGCTCAATGCGATGATAGCGGAAGGTTTGATCTAGGATTAATAACACGAAGATAAAGTAGTATTAAAAAGAGGGTATCATACAATTTACCAAGACGGAAGCTAAGGACTGGGCAAAAGAAAACCTGAAGGGGTTGGAAGCCGTTATTTTCCCATCTTTTACTCCGGATCTCCGGGAACTTGACGAAGATGGTATCCGGTATGATGTTCAGCATCTTGCCGATAATGGTTTTTTCTCTGTACTCTGTGTTTCCGAAGTATGCGGGATGACTTTTGAAGAGCGAGTCAGATTTCTGGAGATAGTCTGTGACGAAGCCAGAGGGAAAATGAACACCTCGATAACTGTTATGCATGATACGGTCGAACAGGATATCGAGATGCTCCAGGCATATGAAAAAGCGCCAGAAGAAGAATTCTACGTTGGCAGAGTTAACTACGCAAAGGGTGCCAGGTTAAAGAGGTACGAATAACACGGAGGAATATTAGCTTAAGTTGAGTTTGGATTGTAAAATAGTAATAAGGTAGGGTTATAAATTCTGGTGGAGGTGGAAAATGGCGATTGATTACAGTAACAAACCCAATAACGATATCGGAGCATGGCAGGAGGTTTTTAATGCCGTTCGTTCCGAACGGATTGAGAAAGCCAGGGAACGTGTACGCAAGGAAGCCGAGATCTGCCTGGAGCGTGTACGAGCTGAACTTAGAGCCTATAACCAGTATAAAGACCAGCCAACCATAATTCAGCGAGCCCGTTTTCTCGAAATATTCCTCAAGGAAAAGAGCAGGATGATTCTCGAAGACGAACTTATTGTCGGTACCATAGGAAGTAAAACCCGTTCCGCTTTCATCACGACAGCCAATGTGCCTTCTTTTGCCGAGGAAATGGATGATCCTGAAAAGGATTTTTCAACACGATCATATGACAAGATATTGATTCATCCTGAGGAGAGAAAAGAACTCAGAGAAGAGATCATCCCCGCAGTTCAGGAAGGGATCCTTTCTCTTTTTGACTATAATCTGAACCATGTTGACAAGGATATCCTGGAACATACGGCTCCGGGTGTTTCGTCATGCCCGCATATCCCCATTATCGGCGACGTATCGATGACACGAGAAGCCGGTCATATGTTCCTCAATTTTGAGAAGGTCCTTTATAAAGGGATCAAAGGTATCAGGGAAGAAGTCGAAGAGAAGATGTCGGAACTTGATAAACCGTATCGCAGGTTCGACCGGAAACAGAGACGCGAATTTTACGAAGCAGTACTCATCACCCTTGATGCCGCCACAGAATACTTTCATGATTATGCAGAACTGGCGCGTGAAATGGCTGCTGAGGAAGCCAACCCCAGACGAAAGAAGGAACTTGAGCGGATTGCCGAGATATGTGAACGGGTACCGGAACATCCCGCCCGGGACTGGTGGGAAGCGCTTCAGTCTATCTGGTTCCTATTCTCACTGAGCTGGATGGAACACGCTACTTTTGCCGTTCATTTTCTCGGTCGCATCGACCAGATATTGTATCCCTTCTACAGGAAAACGGTTGAAGAAGAAAAGAAAATGACCCGTGAAGAAGCCCTGGAACTCCTGGAATGCTTCCTGGTGAAATTCAACGAACCTGCCTGGGCGCTCAATTACGAGTGGTCTCAGTGGGCAACGGGACAGGGCCTTTCCCAGACCATGGTGATAGGAGGACAGACCAGTGAAGGCGAAGATGCCTGTAACGAGGTTACGTTACTTGTCCTGGAGGCTATGCAGCAATTGCGTTTGAATCAGCCGGAATTCGCAATGAGAGTTTGGGAAGGAACACCCGGTAAGTACCTGAAAAAAGCTGCCGAACTTATCCGACTTGGTCTCGGCTATCCTAAATTCATCGGAGACCGAAAGGGAATTCAGATGGCGGCGAAAGCCTATCCGGACCTGAGTATTGAAGACTGGCGACAATTCGCTGTTGCCGGATGCTCGGAAATAGGTCTACCATACATCACGATGGATAACGCCTATGAAGCGAT
>CAZBQL010000033.1:0-10955 GCA_964493985.1 uncultured Dehalococcoidales bacterium | reverse complement strand
GATGCTCGGAAATAGGTCTACCATACATCACGATGGATAACGCCTATGAAGCGATAGCGTTAGCATCAAAGTGGGTAGAACTGGTTTTAAGTAATGGAAGATGTGCGGTGTGTGGCAAGCAGATTGGACTTGAAACCGGTGATCCCAGGGAATTCACATCAATGGAACAGGTGAAAGAAGCCTACCGTAAACAGGTCTTCTACTGGGGTGAGTATATGGCTAAAGCCGAGAAGATCTTCAAGGAAAACCAGAGTGAGTGGTATCCTGCTCCTTTCTGTTCAGCTTTTGCAGAAGGCCCGATTGACAGGGGACGCGATATTACCCGGGGCGGCGCCTGGTATACTTTATATGGCTTCCTCCTGGCCAGTATTGCCGATGCAGCGGATTCTTTGGGAGTGATAGATAAGCTTATTTACCGCGAACATAAGATTACCTGGGACCAGTTGATCGAGGCGGTGAATGCTAACTGGGAAGGATATGAAAACCTGAGGCAGCTCTGTGTTAACGGCGTTCCGAAATACGGAAACGATGACGATTATGCCGATGATTGGGCTGTCTGGATAGCCGATGTCTGGGCTGATCTTATCGACTGGCTTAATACCAGAAAAGACCTTATACCGGAATGGGGAGGTAAATACCTGGCAGGAGGGCTGGTAGCGATATCCAGCACTCAGTTTGGAGAATTGATCGGCGCTACACCGAACGGGCGTAAAAATCCTTTCCCGGTAGCTGATACATGCTCTCCGGTCCAGGGAGTTGACCGGAATGGCCCCAGCGCTGTGGTTAAGTCCTTCAGCAAAATACCTACTCATCGGTGGGCGCTGAGTGGCCTGATAAATCTCCGGTTAAATCCAAATCTGTTTCAGACCGATGATGACCTGGAGAGATTCGCGGCTTTCATCAGAGCCTGCGAAGAGTTAGGTCTGTACCATGTCCAGTTCAATATAATTTCCGGGGAAATGCTGCGTGAAGCTCTTAAAGAACCGGAAAAACACCGGGACCTGCTGGTCCGGGTAGCCAGCTATGTCGCTTATTTTGTTGAATTGAGCCCCAACCAGCAGATGGACATTATCAACAGGACCGAGCAGCAGGGCTGGTAGTCATCCGGGTACGTGTTGGTGAAAAGTTGTGACTTGTTATGCGAATCTGAGGCCGTTATGAAGAAGCGGATGGTAATCGACATCAGCCGAATGACGGTTCATAACGGTCCCGGTATCCGTACGCTGATTCTTTTCAAAGGATGCCCTTTACATTGCATCTGGTGTTCCACCCCGGAATCACAGAGAGAATCACCGGAAATTGCTTTTTATCCGGACAGGTGTATCCTTTGTGGAGACTGTATTCCAATCTGTCCGCGGAATGCGATATCTAACGGCGATAAGGCGGTATTTATAGACAGAAAGCGGTGCGATAACTGCGGTCATTGTGTTGACGTCTGCCACTCGGAAGCTCTAATACTTCTAGGGCAGGAATTCACCGTTGAGGAACTGGTCAATGAGGTGAAGAAGGACGAAGTTATCTACAAGCATTCCGGCGGCGGAGTAACCCTTTCCGGAGGAGAGCCGTTGCTTGAGCCGGAGTTCACCCTGGAATTACTCCAGGCTCTTAAACAGAACGAAATTAATGTTGGAGTAGATACCTGCGGCTTCGTTCCCCGTAAAAATATCGAAGCTGTCCTTCCGTATGTTGATTTCTTTCTCTGGGATATCAAACACATGAATGTGGAGAAACACATCGAATATACCGGTGTTTCGAACGAGCTTATCCTTGATAATTTACGTTTTGTCTCAGATAATGGAATTCCTGTTTACCTGAGACTTCCTTTGATACCCGGCTACAACGATTCCGAGGAAAATCTCAAGGCCGTTTGTGAACTCGCGAAAGGTCTACCCTCACTGGTTGAAATTGACCTGCTTCCCTTACACCATCTGGGCAAAGCCAGATATGCTGCTTTGGGTCGTGAGTACCCTATCGATGGGATACCACTAATTAAGGAAGAAATATTAGATGAGATGAAACGTCTGGTCGAGTCGACCGGGCTCAAGTGCAATATAATCGGTTAAAAGGAGAAAATTGCCATGCATGATCCTGATTTGGATGAATTACTTGCCGGTTCAATAGACATGCATCTCCACATCGGTCCTGATGAAATGGATGCAAGGGTGACCGGACTGGAAGCAGCCGAGCAGGCTGTCGAAGCAGGCATGAAAGCCATTGTACTGAAAAATCACAGCTACCCCACTACGCCGGTGACCATTGTGGTTAATGAGTTAATACCTGAATTAGAGGTGTTCGGCGGTATATGTCTGGATTATGAAATAGGTGGTCTGAACATAGATGCTCTGGAAAAACACGCTAATATCGGTGTGAAAGTAGCCTGGATGCCGACGTTTTCATCAAAAAATTCCCGGGCGAAGATGAGAGCGCTGGGACTCCAATTGGAAGGGGAAGGCTTTTCAATCCTGACCGATAACGGAAAGCTGGTATCTGAAATCGATCCTATTCTGGATATCATCAAGAAATATGATATCGTCCTTGCTAGCGGCCACATATCACCACCTGAAATATTTGCACTGGTGGAAGCTGCCCGGAAAAAAGGTATCGACAAAATCGTGATCACACATCCTTCCGACAGAGAATTCATGGAGGTAATCCTGACAGTGGAAGAACTGAAGAAACTGGCGGGGATGGGTGCCTACATCGAGCAGACAACAGTGACACTTCTACCGACCGAATTCTGTCACAGTCCTCAGGAAAGAGTTGAAATGATAAAGGCGATAGGCGTTGAACATTGCATCATGAGTACCGACCTCGGACAGTACTGGAATCCGCCGCCTGCCGAAGGTATGAGATTCTTCATGGCTATCCTGCTGCGTAACGGGCTTACTCCTGAGGATATCGAAACGATGGCAAAGAAGAATCCTTCCCTGTTGTTAGGGCTTGATTAGCCGTATTTTGGGTAAAAAACGAGAGGGGAACCGTGGATAAGTATAACAGGATCCTGCGTTTTTTCGAAGATTATGTTGCGACCTACAGTGAATATGGCCAGGATGCAGAAACCATTAACATGATGGATATGTATTATGCTTCCGACCTGTCATTCCCCGAAGATATGGTGATTGGTCGTGAGCAGTGGTACAAAAGATGCCTGAATCACCCGGATGTCCTGGATAAGCTAGCCATAGAACGGTGCATCGTCGACGACAGGAAGAACGAGATTAGCGCCGTACTTAAAACCGAGGCTGTTGAAAGGTTAACCGGGAAGTTATTGATGGAATTGAGAATGAGTGCTCTGTATAAACTTCGGATTGACGATAAACAGAATATCAGGATCACGGAGGTGAGGATATTCCTTGAGAGCAATCCCGAAAAAGTGTCCAGACTAACTCGACTCTACAGGATAGGGATATGAGATTTGTCGGAAACAAATATAAAATCTTTTAACCGCGCAATCGCCCTCTGATAATTGATCAGAGGGCGATTATGTGTGTAGTGAATATTATCAGTTTTTATTAAAGAAACTTCTGCAGATATGTTGTTTATTGCGCTACTTTTGAGAAACCGGTTTTTACTTCGAACTTGTCGCAGACATTCATATACTGATCCGTATCCTCTGAATACTCCGGCCATTCAGGAACATCCTGGGCCGAAGGTTTCCCGTCCTTCGCGAAATTAGCCCACAAGGCCATCATGGTTTCCGAAACGTATCTGTCGGTCGGGCTCAGATGAGGATCTGCCGTTTTTACGCCTGCCTGCTGAACAAACATTGAAATAGACCGCCACCATCCAGTCGAATTATCCCAGTCACCGAAGACATAGGGGAGTTCGATAGAATGTACCGATACACCGCCTTCTTTTCTCCAAACAGCAGGTACCTGATCGAAAATGCATGCATATCCGTTGCATCCCTGTTTAATTACGGATTTAAGCATTTCCATATAGGCGGGGATAAGGATTGGAATGACAAGTGGCCCGGGCCCTTTCAATTCTCCCAGGTTAGCAGATACAACAAGAGGAACGGGATTATTGCATCCTGAAGCAAATAATTTTTTAGGACTGTCCGGCAATAACCAGCCATCTACGGCCGCGTCCCAGATAAAGGAAGGGGGTACACCGGGAGTCCGGGTGCCTTCCATTGCCTGACTGACTTCGAGTATTTTGGAAAAAGGTAATGAACGCGCCTGTTCCAACGGGGCGTCAGATGAGTCTATACCCAGCTTTTCAAACATCTGTACTCCGCTGGTTTCCAGGTCCGTCAGTGATTTACTTTCCAGAATTGCCAGAACCGTGCCGCTTTCGCATATAGCTCGGTGGAATAGTCCCTTTGCGAGCGGTGACAACATCATCATTGCCACCTTAGCGCCGCCACCTGACTCTCCGAATATAGTAACATTATCCGGGTCGCCTCCAAACGCTGCGATATTATCCCGGATCCATTTGAGAGAGGCGATGAGGTCGAGAAACAGGTAATTACCAGAAACGCCCTTCGGTGATTCCTTTGAAAGTGCCGGATGAGCGAACAGTCCTATAGGTCCAAGCCTGTGGTTGAGGGTGACGACCACGGCACCATTCAGGGGCAGGCGGGAGTTGTTCCATATCCGGTCATTACCGCATCCCGATGAATACCCGCCGCCGTGCATCCAGACCAGTACCGGGAGTTTTTCATCCGGCTGCTTTGCTGGAGACAATACATTGAGATAGAGGCAGTCTTCACTTATGGTAAATCCCGATACCATTCCGGGCGGCTCAACTTGGGGAGAGATATCACTCATCCGGGTGCATTCACGGATTCCTTCCCATGGCTCAACGGGTTGCGGCGGCTTCCAGCGAAGGTTTCCCACCGGAGGTGCCGCAAACGGAATACCACGGAAAATGGACACTTCCTTTTCCGGTTCGCCGATAACCGTGCCAGAAACATACCCTTTATCTGTTTTTACCAGTTGCATAGTACTCACCATCCTTTTTTTCATTAATGTCCTGATTTAGTTAATGTAGCGTCTTTTATCAATTTTGTCATGTGTGCGGTACGGAAATAAGAGAAACCGAAGGTATAGCCCGGGATACTCCCGGACACGATGATATGAATATCTTCCGGGTTTACCACCGGTACCATTTGGCCCGGTTTCAACGAATCCAGAATCACCGGTACCCGGTGTTCAGGAACGGCATCATGGGGGAAGAAAATATCGATATCGGGAGGTTTGGAATTTATCCTGTCGTGAATGCCCTGGATTTCTCGTACGGTCAGATCTTCAAACGGTACCTTTGTACTTTCATAAAGGTAATCTCGCAGGCTTTGTTTGCTGTTGTAGCCAAGGCGCTGCAGCATGATAGCAAATTCCGGATGGACGACGATGATATGTTTCCTCAGATGAGCGCCCGGATTAGCTATACCGAGTTTATATGCTCCCCATACCGACCGGTCTCTTACTATGTCTGTTACGATATCTTGGAGTACCGGCGCTGTATCCCAGGGCTCTACAACTCCTCCGCCATATATTCTCGTCATACCGCTCATAACAGTGTCCACTGTCACGCAACTGTCTTCCCGTTTATAACCAAGACCTTCGTTGAATGACTCCCACGGGCTCTCATCGATATTTTCGGCAAAGGTATAGAAGGTATGCGGAGAGGGACGGCCGGTCAACGCCATATCGATCTCTCCCGGCCAGAGGTAGCCCAGATTGATCAAACACAATCTTACGGCACGACCTATGGTGTTGTTTGCTCGCCAGCCGTGTCCCAGTAATCCCACGCCGGAATTCATGTTCAGTTCTTTACCGAGAGGACCGCTGACCATGATCATAAGAGTGAAAGATCCTTCGGAAGCCATCATATGAGTGTAGGTGCCTTCTTCTGTCAGGCACTCCATGACTGATAAAATCACCGGTAAGTACTCAGGCCTGGCTCCTGACATTACCGCGTTCACTGCTATCTTTTTTACCGTAGCGATACCATTCCTGTACGGGACTTTTCCGATTTCCTCTTCCGGAGAACGTGAGGTGCCTTGTAACATTCGTTGAACTGCTGTTTCAGTTGGCGGTATCAGGGGTAAACCATCACCCCAGTGATTTTCCATGTAAGTCTGGTTGAATATCTCCAGAGCTGATTCGTAGTCTTCAGCGGTGATTTCTACCGTTTCGACCTGTTTTTCATGTGTCTTAAGATCAGGATTTTTCTCCTCTGCTGACAAGGGACGGGTCAACGCGTCGATTATTTCATCGATAGCGGCTTCGGCTACAGGCATGATGTTTGCTATTGTTGATCGGTTCGGATAATAGTTTATCGAAGGCAGGCTGACAATACGCAGCATAGGCATTCCTGAATCCTCGGCAGACATTCGGGCAGTATGGATGGCGTTGTCTCCGACGACAAACACACCCGGTTTACCGAGTTTTTCCAGGGCCACTACCTGAACGCACTGGATCCATCCGCCCATACCGTTGTCACCGACCCCGTAAATAAAGGTATCCATCCATTTTTTAGCTTTTTCCGCGGCTTCTGCATCTCCCCATACTAGGCGTGTGGTTATCGCGGTCGGATATCGTTCTTTCAGAAGTTCGTCAACCGCGTCACAAAAATTATCACCGCCTTTCTTTCCATCCCAGATTATGGCGATTTTCTTGCCTGCCAGGTCTTTGACACGGGGATTGGTAAGTCCTGCAGGCGGGGGGACGTCAAATACACCCTTGGGATTAAGACAATTCAAGGTTATCATTTTTTCTTCCTTCTATTATTTTCAGAAACGGTATATGATTCTTAAGCAGTTTATTATGCAAGTATCCTGATATCCTGTGCCGGCCGGTTCCGTGATATATTTTCTGCCATATTATGGTTCTCCTGAAAATATCATATGGTGCTATTAAACTGCTGCCGCAATTGCCATGTCCGATAAGCGTTGATAGGAAACAGTGTCATTATAGTGCTCGAGTAATCCGGAGCGTAGAAAAACGAAGGTAACCTCGCGTTCGGGGTCTACCCAGAAGCCTGTTCCTCCAAGTCCAAATTTCCCGTATGTTTTTGGAGAGGTCAGCGTTCCCATGCTGTTGGGGCTGATCCCTTCGCCTTTTATCAGGAGATCCAGACCGATATTCGCAGGCGGAGGTTGAACATCATGTTCTTCCATTACCCGAACGTAATAATCATTTACCAGTTTACCGGTCTGGATCGTGGTAGCTTGCCTGACGGAGGCCGGAGAAAGGATACGGACACCATCCAGTTCGCCACGGTGACGCAGCATATCAGCAAACCGGAACAGGTCATAGGCGGTGGAAACAGCTCCCATCCAGGGAATTTCGGCTGTTTCTGTGATGAAATCATTATGCTCTTCAACATCTTCTCCTGACATATCTCCGAAATCGGGATCATGGGCGACAATGGGTACGATGCGTGAACTGAGATCTTTACGTCTGCCGAGAGCCGTATCCTTCATCTCTAAAGGACCGAAAAGTTCATCCTGAAAGATATCACGCAAAGCTCTTTTTTTATCATCGATACGACGAAGTATTTCCCCAAGTAACGCGTGTCCCCATAATGGGCTGTAACTTACAGCTTTTCCCGGTTCCATGACCAGGTCGAGCTTACATATTTCCTTGATGACTGCATCGAGGTTACCCATCTGTTCTGCTTCAACCGGGAACAGAACCGGAGGTGATCCGGCTGTATGAGTCATGAGATGAAAAACGGTCAGTTTTTCTTTATCTTTTCCTTTTAGTTCGGGAATTATTTCTGAGACCGGAGTAGTTAACG
Organism: uncultured Dehalococcoidales bacterium; assembly: GCA_964493985.1. Lineage (GTDB taxonomy): Bacteria > Chloroflexota > Dehalococcoidia > Dehalococcoidales > UBA2162 > MGML01. Next base: position 3,206 of record CAZBQL010000033.1, on the reverse strand, counting down.
CCAGTTTTCCCTGTTCGATAAAAGACAGGATTATGACATCGGTAAATGCTTTAGTAACCGAGAGGATGTTGAAGACAGAATCAAGTTCCAATGGTCGGTTTTCCTTTCGGTTGGCGTAACCGATAGCTTCGTGTAATTCTATAATGCCATGGCGTGCTACGACGATGGCACCGCCGTCATAGACATCATCCTCGATATCCTGATGGATAGCACGGGAGAGTCGATCGAGCTGGGCTTTGTTGAGATCAGATCGTTTGATGGTCATATTATATCCTCCTGGTAAGGTTATTTATTTAAAAGTCCGCCACTGACGAGTATACGGTCGCCGGTAACGTATCTTGAGAGATCTGAAGCCAGGAACAGGGCAGCGTCCGCAATGTCTTCCGGGGCAGCTACTCTACCAAGGGGAATAATCCGGTCCAGCTCGGAAAAGTATTCCTCTTTCGTCAAGTTAGCAGGTCTTACTGCATCATGCAGGTCGGTTCGCGTAATGCCGGGTAACAGCGAATTAACGCAGATATTATCTTTGGCTACATTTGTTGCCAGGCACTGGGACAGCATGACGACACCGCTTTTCGCAGCGCAATAATCAGCTATTACGGGTGAAGGTGCCAGTGCTCCCAGAGAACCTACGTTGATGATTTTTCCATATTTCCGTTCTTGCATGTGTGGCACAACGGCTTTGCAGCACAGGAAAACCCCTTTCAGATTGACATTGAGCGTCCGATCCCATTCTTCTTCGGTCATTTCGATAAAAGGCCGTTCCGGAGGGGATATAGCTGCATTGTTTACCATGATATCGATCTTCTGAAACGTATCTATCGCACGCTGAATCATTTCCTGTATCTGCGCATATTTCGAAACATCGCAACGGACAAATATTCCTTCACTTTTCCTTTCGGAGATCTGTCTGAGCGTCTCTCCGGCTTCTTCCTCACGCAGGTCTGCAATAACGATTTTACATCCTTCTTCGGCAAACCTGACCGCCATAGCCCGTCCGATTCCCCGTGCTCCTCCGGTGATTATCGCAACTCTATTCGCAAGTAACATTTTTTCATCTCCAGGTTGTTTTATCGGTTTCTATAGATCCTGTCCTAGCGTTTTCGGAAACAGTTTTACAAGTTCTTCAAGCGTCCAGATACCGTCTTTATAAATACCCTTTATTTCCTGCGGATCAGAGTAAAGTGCTACACGTCCCCGCGAAGCCCCGAATACCTTTCCGCTTATGTTTTCAGCCTCGTCGGTTGCCAGGTAGCAAACGATGGGTGCGATCTCTTCGGGATCGGGCGGCGCGCTGGAATCCTCGTAAATCTGCCGGTTGATGATACCGGCTTCGTAGAGATTGTCCCACATCCCGGGAGCCGGACGATTCAGCCTGGTACGAGCGATCGGCGCGATCGCGTTACAGGTAATCTTTAAGCCTTCCAGTTTCATGCGACTCGCAATCCCTCGTGTCAGACTGACAACAGCCCCTTTCGCCGCTGTATATGCATCGGCACCGGTTACTCCCAGCCATGATGGGGAAGAAAAGTTAATGATGCGTCCCGTTCCCTGTTTCATCATTGCTGCAAGGGCGTGAGTGCAGGTGTTTAACGTGCCCTTCAGAGTAACAGCCATAACTGCATCCGAGTCTTCTTCGCTCGTTTCCCATAACTGTCCGCCCCGGGCGATGGTTGCGCAATTGACCAGTATATCAACCTTCCCGAAACTCTCGATGCACGTATAGATAATACTTCTAGAAGATTCGAAACCGGCGACTGAAGCGAAGCATGAAACGGCTGTTCCGCCGGAATGCGTAATCTCCGACACTACTTCATCTGCTGCTGCCGGGCTTGGATTTGTCCCGTTCAATTCGGTCCCGTAATCATTTACCACCACATTAGCTCCATGACGGGCCATTTCAAGAGCTATTGCCCTTCCAATACCGCGTCCTCCCCCGGTAATTACGGCACATTTACCTTCAAGTAGTTTATCCATACAAACCTTCCTTTTAATCTGAAGTCGTGGTCGTTTTGTGTAACGTTGCCACCGTCTTTGAAGAAAATTAAAGGTGTACTCGACCGCATAAAATAGTAGGATGTTATTTATAGGATAGTATGATACGATATCGTATATATTTATCGTATGAGTCTAGCATTTCATATAATGCAAGTCAATTAACATGCCGTGTAATAATTACATATCATTGATATGTACTATATTCAGGAGGAAGTGATGCATAAAGAAGGCAAATTTAAAGGCCTGGGAGATCTTCAACTCTATTATCGATACTGGTTACCGCAAGATGAGTCGAAAGCGATTTTAATGGTGGCGCATGGATTTGCCGAACACAGTGGACGGTATGATCATGTGGCCGGATACTTTGTCGAAAGAGGGTACGCAGTATACGCTCTCGATCATCGCGGACACGGGAGATCAGAAGGTGAACGAGTCTATGTCGAGCAGTTTTCCGACTATGTCGATGACCTAAAGACGTTCTACGATATTATCCGAAGAGATAATCCCGGTAAAAAGATATTCATTGTAGGTCATAGTATGGGTTCGGCAATAACACTTCTCTATACCGCCAGATACCAAGATGAGCTGGCAGGCATGGTTACCTCCGGCGGTGGGATCAGCAGTGGTGACGAACCACCTCAACCTTCCCGACCTGCCGATCAACCTTTACCTACCGATTTCTTAAGTCGGGATCCTGCCGTGATAGAAGCTTATGTGAATGATCCTCTGGTGTATCGGGGACCGGTACCCAACAGGTTAGGCGGAATGATGGCCGATATCGCGGAAGCCGTACCGCTTATAAAAATTCCCGCATTGATAATGGCCGGTAACGCTGTTGCTGACGGCGCACGTAGCAGGACACTGTTTGAAAAACTAGGATCAATGGATAAAACACTCAAAGTATACGACGGGTTACGTCACGAGATATTCAATGAACCGGAACAACTTCAGGTATTTAATGATCTGGAAGCCTGGCTCGAAGACCATCTAGGGCAGAATGATAGATAATATCAAACTGGATGCATCCAAAGAGACAATTTTCAAAGCGGTATCGGCATATGAAGATTTGATAATATATTGATCTCAATATAAAGTATTCATAAAAATGGAGGTATAAAAAATGGTAGAAAAAGGAAAAATATATAGGTGCTTAAATCCCCAGGGAACGGAGCTTCCTGTTAAAACATACCCTCTGGCTCCGCGCCTCG
>CAZBQL010000032.1:0-30331 GCA_964493985.1 uncultured Dehalococcoidales bacterium | reverse complement strand
TACGATCTGAATCGCACACCAGTCGTTGGCGTTTATTGTTGCACCGTCGGGTATGGTAACCGTTAATAACCATACCTCGTCCCCTTCGATCATATCGGTCGAACCGCGTTCGGTACTCCCGGCAAGTTTAGCGAGGGTGAAGTCATTCGAGTCTAATTGCTCGCTGTAATTACCATCAAAGTAAGTCAAATATATTGCGTTACTGTCTACCTTTTCATCTTTTATAGCCATTCCGAGTTTGATTCTTAATGACGTAAGATCGGTGTTATTAGCGCTATAACCGATGACCGCGCCCTTGACTTCGAGTGAAGACTGGGCTGATTTAAGACCACTATAGACTGTTTCCTTACCCTTTTCTGCCGAGAAAATACCAGCCGAGAGGACACTATAAGCCAGGACCGAGGCTACCGTTACAAAGGCGATTAGAATAATCGCTGTTTCCAGTCCGGTCATACCTTTCTGGCCGACGTGCAGGCTCTTAATAGCCTTAACAAGCTTTTGGTACATTTTCCCCTCCTTTTCTCAGATTCCTTTTAAATATCTATTTAAGATCCATTTTTTGTTCCAGTTGACCGGGCAGTGTCCGCTTAACGATAAGAGCGGCCCCCGTGGGCGGCAGGATTTCAATGGTGAAACTGTCATAAGCTGTAACTGTATAGCCAACCGGTATATCGACTTTGATTACATGTAATTCATCGTTCTCAAGAGTATTGGCTGAACCTCTCTCTTCACATCCGGGAGCTTTTTCAAAGGTCCACTTGCCAGAAGTAGCATTCCAGCTGCTCGCGTATTCTACATTAGTCTCATTGGTAGCATCGTAGTAGTTGATAACGAGAGCTGACATATCTACTTTTTCATCGGGGATAGTAAGACCAACGAGAAATTCAACGTAATCAAGACTTGAATTATCAGTAACCGCATCGCCGATAACTGCTCCATGAATTTCCATGGAAGCCTGGGCCGACTCGAGGCCACTATAGACTGTTTCCTTACCCTTTTCTGCCGAGAAAATACCAGCCGAGAGGACACTATATGCCAGGACCGAGGCTACCGTGACGAACGCGATTAAGATGATCGCTGTTTCCAGTCCGGTCATGCCTTTCTGGCCGACGTGCAGGCTTTTGATAGCCTTAACAAGCTTTTGGTACATTTTCTCCTCCTTTTCAGTGTTAATCATCAATTTTATATCGGGAACCTTGTCACATTATCACACCTCCTTGTCCTCAGTGGGGTGATATCCTGGCTTGTAAGATTGTGCGAATATCACTCTTGTTTGGCGTTTTGAGATGAGTTACCTTTATTCTTGTCCGCTACTTTCTATCCAGTGCCATGTGCATCATCTCAGGACGCTTTAAATTAATTGTCACATACGCCTGATTAACTCGTAAGGTCTTTGAGGTCATAAACAGGAGGTCAATCAATTCAGCTTTTTTCAGGCTAGAAAGTGTACATTTTTAACCCCTATGAGCCACAGGGATGACCCCTGGAGGTCCATTTTTTGAGAATAATCACCCACGCAGTATTGAAATATCACAAACTTTAGTCTTGACCGGTATCCAAATAACATGAAGAGACATTGATGTGATTTTTTCCGGCAGGTTGAATATATTTACATAATTTTTATAATTCGGTGCGATATATTTATGATTTATCCGGACAAAAATCGATATGATTGGATAATTGGGAATAGGCTTTCCTCTATCAATGGCAATTCAGTGAATCATCCATGCATATAAAGAAACAACAAAGCGAACTGAAAAGGGAAGGGGAAGTGTTTTACCACTTCCCCTTTCTACATAGACTACCCTCCTTTTCAGTACTTACTGCAGGTCCATTACATTTTGCAGATTACCGGGGAGAGTCCGTTTGATGGTAACCGTGGCACCGGTAGGGGGAACGAACTGTATGTAGAAAGTATCATAGGTAGTTACGTTGGCTGCATCCGGAACGTCTACCCGTACTACATGTACTTCATCTGCTTCGATCATTCCAGGACTCCCTCTTTCGGCGCTTCCTGGACTAAGAGTGACATTAGCCGTTAAACCCTCGGAATGAATATTATCATCAAAGAAGTTGAAAACGATGTTACTGACATCAACTACCTCATTTGGTATACATAACGCTATGTTGAACTGTACGTTATCAAGCGTAGTCTCGTTTTCGCTTAAACCAAGAACCGATCCTTTAATTTCCAGAGTACTCTGAGCTGATTCCAGACCTTTATAGACAGTCTCCTTACCTCTTTCTGCCGAGAAAATACCAGCCGAGAGCACACTGTATGCCAGCACCGAAGCAACTGTGACAAAGGCAATCAGGATGATAGCTGTTTCTAATCCTGTAATGCCTTTTTGATCCTGGTGCATTCTTTTAAACGCCCAGGCAAATTTCTTATACATTATGCACTCCTTTTATTATTATTTTCCCCTGAAAAATTTTTTACTTATACATCTTGTTAGCCTCCTGGTAATAATACTGAAAAAACAGGGTGATCTATGCTGAATAATCCACCGTAAAAGATATCCGTTTCATGTGAGGACCGGACAGCATATTCATCCGGCTGGCGAGGGCAGCGCAGGTGGAACACCGGCACTGCCCTCACTACAAAAAGAGGTAAGGAGACGGTCTATAGTGACCGCTTCAGAATTGAGGCTATGATCAATCCTGTTCATTTGTTTACGTCTCCTTGCCTTCCTCTAGTACAGAATACGACCGCATCGATAAAAGAAGAATAAATATGATTGATGTATGAATAAATATTGTGTAAATACTGTTCCGTCCGGGGTGGGTAGCAGGCACTACATAAGGATAAGTCTTTAGTTTATAGAACGTTAATGAAACGGCATCAGGTGTTTACTATTAATTTATTGAAGAGCGTTTATCATAATCTCGGGGAAATAGAATGCATATTCTAACAGAAAAACCATTGTTCTCTTTGAGATTTTCTTACTATATTCTACTCACTAATATCCTTTTTCTTATTATGACAATATATTTTAACGGGGTTCATAATCCCTCAGCCCTTCATGGCCTTACTTTACAGAATGAAGGAAGCGGGTATACTCCCGGATACGGAGCAGCTTTTCAGGCATATATTACGCCCGGCGATGATGTTATCCAGCAGATTGCATCACAAATATCATGTATTGAGGATGCATATCTGGTAGCTGCACGGTGGGTATACGTTTCCGATTATAAATTGAATGGTACGGATGATCAGTGGTCATCACCGAATGAGTTTCTTACGGCCAGCCCCTCCCTTGTCAATAACCCGGTTCCAGGAATGGTTGCAGGTGATTGCGAAGAACAGGCAAACACGCTTGCAACCATTATACGGGCAGCCGGAATTCCTCCTGAAGAAGTGAGAGTAGCACTTGGCGTACTCGATAATGACAGTATGAAAAGAGGGCATGTTTGGGTAGAGGTATATATATACGATAAGTGGCTTATCCTGGATCCGTGTAGTGGCCCTTACTGGGACGATAGTACGGGGATCCTGGTTCAAAGGAAGGGACTCCCATTTGATTATTATCTAACACATCAATATCCCGTACAGCAAGTAACAGTATATTACAACGATGTATTTTGTTATGAGTGTGGAAAAAGCAACGATAACCTGCCGGTTCATTGGAAACAGGAAAGAAAAGAACTAAATCCGGTTATAGCAGGTGGGATAGAATGACCTGGTTTTCACAAATAGATGCGTGATAGAAAAATATATAGAATGTCTAGCTGCCCAGAAACAGGAAAACGGATAATCAAGCCGTTCGTGGTGAGTCTGTCGAACCACAACGGCACCCTTCGACAAGCTCAGGTTAAACGGAATAACGATAAAAGTAAATGCCGCAACTAGGGACTGGCTACCTAAAAAACAGGAAAGCGTTCCAGGTCATTACGGCAGCATAAAAGGCGATGATTCCGGACGACGCTGTTTTTGCTAATCTCGGGTATTTTCTATAGACCAGCCATAGAATAACCGCGCCAACCAATGCCCCCATAATTTTAAAAAATAGAAAGTGACCGCCCGATATTACTGAGTCCATTAACGGATTTGCCTCGTTGACAATCCCCTTTGTTACGGCGAAATCAGTAAAAACGCCATCCGATATTTCAAGACCGCTCATAATCGTCAACAAATATTTCATAGATAGTAACCTCGAAACTAATCGAACTCCCAGCCAACATCTTCAAGGAAATCATGGTAGAACCGTGCTATATCTTCGTCCTGGATATTCTTGCCTGCTTCCTGCAAAGGCAGACTGGCAGACAGTCGCACTATCCCGTTGATATCAGGGAAAGGATCCATCTTATCACTCACCCGGATACCGTCTAAACGATCTAGTTGTTCGACAAGGAGTTGATAGTATTCCGCGATATCTTTATCATTGATCTCCGCCCCCGCCTGTTTCAAAGTGTTGAGAATACCCTCTTTGTCTATGTCAGTAGCATCAGTCGGGCCGGACTCATAGGGTTCATTGTTTTGGCCTGAAGCCGATGTACTACTGGTAAGTGGTACAGCGATCAAAGAACATGTCAGTACTATGCCTGTCAGGATTCCGGTTATCAGCCTCTTCATTTTATTTCCGCCAATCTTCATTCTGCCCGATTATATTTGACGGTCCATGCCTGTGAACTCTCAAGAATCATAAACATGACCCAACCGGTAACTACATTATAGCCCCTGAAGACCAAAATTAAACTATATAAGGGGCCAAATGTGGGTCATAATCGGGTCAAAAACGAAACCATAGGATAATGCAAGAGTGGAAAGGCAAAAATAAGAAGAATCAGAGTAGAGGGGTATTAAACATTGTGGTCCCCGCATAACCGGGGTAACACAGATGTATTGAGTATACAAATAGGAGAACCAGACAATTGGATTGTAGAAAAAAAGAAGGTGCTGGAAATAAAAAAGGAGAGAGTAGCGCTACTCTCTCCAATGAAGTATTGAAACTAAAAGATATCAGTTAACGATTGAACGGAACTGGTATCCAACACCTGAAATAGTCACGATGTGCTGAGGATTGGCCGGATCAATCTCGATTTTCTTGCGTAGTCGTCCTATAAAAACTCTGAGATATTCCCGCTCATCGGAGTATTCCGGTCCCCAGATTCTACCGAGTAGTGTAGCATGAGAAAATACCTTTCCCTTGTTGAGTGATAACTCCTGGAGAAGGTTATATTCTGTCGGAGTGAGCCTTACTTCACTGTTATCGACAGTAACTCGACGTTCCGCAAAGTTGATGTTCAGATTACCCTGTGATATCTGGGAAACCGTGGGATTCGTCGCTGATTCTCTGGTCCTTCGCAGTACAGCTCTTACTCTCGCTATTAACTCGATCACACCAAACGGTTTTGTTACGTAATCGTCTGCTCCTATGTTCAGACACCTCGCTTTTTCTTCTATATCGTGGTGGGCGCTAAGCATGATGATCGGTATCTGTGACCAGCGTCGTACTTCAGTACAAACTTCAAGCCCGTCCATCTTAGGCATCGATATATCGAGTATTACCAGGTCAGGCTGTTCTTTTTCAATTATATTCATTGCCTCTGAGCCGTCCATAGCCGTCAGTACTTCGCAATCGTTATCCTGTAAATTCGCCCTTACTGATTTTATAATACCTATATCATCATCAACGATAAGTATACGCGATTTTCTCATTTCTCACAGTACCTCCTATTACCTCGTTAACCAGCCGTACCAGTTCATCTATTCCAAAAGGTTTTGCTATAAAGGGAATCCCGGTGTTATCGAGAAATTCCTTATTTCGGGAACTTATGATATCACCCGTGATACAAATAACCTTTTGTTGCAAGGAAGGCTTAATATCCCCCAGGCGTTTGTAAAATTCAATGCCGTCTATCCCCGGCATTTTTATATCAAGAAGTACCAGATCATATTCGCATTTTTGGATTCTTCTTAATGCTTTTTCAGCTACGCGGATAGTTTCGACATTGTGACCTTCCCGGGATAGTAATTTATCAAGCGCGACACATATATGGTTTTCGTCATCAACGACCAGAATATTCGATGTGGTTGTTTTCCCAGTACCGATAGATATGGGAGGTGACGTCTCATCCGGGGATTCCTGTTTAATAATTGGTAGCTCGATGACAAAGGCAGCTCCTTTTCCCTGAGGACTCTGCGCATAGATTTTTCCCCCGTGTTCCTTGATGATTCCGTATGAAATGCTTAATCCCAGTCCGGTGCCGCCGTTTTCATCCTTTGTAGTGAAAAACGGGTCAAATAGTTTTTCAATATATTCGTCCGGTATTCCCGGGCCATCATCAACTATATTAATCCTGATGTTATTGCCTATTACTCCGGTTTCAATACATATCTTTCCTTCCTTATAACTACTTAGTAAAATAGCCTGTTCAGCATTAATCACTATATTCAGAAATACCTGTTGCAATTCACCGATATTAGCCATAGTGCATGGAAGATCAGGAAGGAGATCGAGTATGATTTCAATATTATTATTTCGCATCTCATATGAACGCATTTCTACTATGCTGTTAATAATATTGTTTATATCTATGTACTCTTTTCCTTTCTTGTGACGTCTGGCAAAAGTAAGTAATTTATCGACTATATTTGCGATTCTTTCAGCCCCATCGTTGATTACATCGATTGCTTCTCTTGTATCCTCAGGAAAGTCTTTTTGTGAAAGCATTTGCGCAAAGGCTATTACACTGGTTAAGGGATTATTGATTTCGTGAGTAATACCAGCCGCTACTTCACCTATAGAAGCGAGCCGGCTCGTAAGGTTTAGCTCTTGCTGTAAAAGTTTCTCTTTTGATTCAGCTTCAACACGAAGAGAAATATCCTTTATCAAATATAAACACTTACTTACCTGTCCATCCTCACTGAAAACAGGAGTACATGTCACTGCAAAATGTTTGTTAAGTCTTTCATCATGCCACTCATCATGTTCGGCTTTACTCAATGTAAAAACTCTATCCAACAAGCAATTTTCGGTGCATCTATCATAACAGGGCATAATTTCGTCACATTTTATTCCGATAATTTCATTTTTATTCTTATCGAGAAGAGCCAGTCCGCTGGAGTTAATATTCATTACTTTATATTCTTTATCGAAAATTATCATCGTTTCCTCAAGTGAGTTAAATGAGTGTCTCCAGTTCTCTTCCGCCGTACGGAGGGCGATCTCAACTTGTTTACGTTCCTCTATTTCATCCCTCAACGAACCGCTTGTCTGTATATAACCTCTGAGTACATAGCTGAGAACACTTATGTAGACAATAAACCTTAATGTAAGCCAGAGCCACCAGATTACACTCCATAATGAAGCCAGGTAGAAGACTTCACTCGCCTGAAACAGGAATATTACTATACCGGTGAAAAGAAACAATTCGCTGGCTCCTGTTTTCCTGTACAAAATGAACATACTGACACCGGAAAAAAGAAACAGCATGATTGGTATGCTGTTAATAAGCCAGGCGAAATTCGAGAACGCACCATCAAGTTGCATTACGGGCAAATGGTTCGAAAATATTAGCACTAAAGCAGCACAACCGGTGGTTATTGAAACAGTAATAATCAGTATGGGTTTTGGCCTGAGTATTGCTGATTCAAAGAATTTGAGAGGGAAGTGTTTGAATCTTGAAAGAATGTATAAAGAGAAAAATAAACTCCCGAAAAATCCAGCCAGTGCATGAAGCCATACGAATTCCGAAGATTCAGGAGATAACCATGACTGGATGCCATTGATAATTGCCATTCCGATCAGACCGGCACTGATATAAATTACACCAGGTCTATTACGATAGCGGGCGATAATGAATACAGATAGAAGAATTGCGGCAAATGCTCCGAGAATACCAATAGCGGTGTATGGAAGCTCGGCGATCCATATAACATCAGGCCAGAGAAACAAGACAACCGCCATCACGCCTGTAGGTACAGTAAGCAATAGCAGTAATAATAAGGAATTCCAGTCTTTCGACTGGTTACTGTCTTCTGTAATCTGATTTTTCATCACACTATGGTCCATAGCTTCCATTAGATCCATTACCGGAAGCTCGTTATCGTCAAATAAGATTTCGTTTCATAGCTTCGGAGACAGCCTGGGCGCGGTCGGATACTTCCAGTTTAGTTAGTATCTGACGAATTTCACGTTTTACGGTAGAAGTACTGATATAAAGATTTACGCTGATTTCTTTACTACTGTAACCATCAGCTATTAACTTAAGTACCTCTATCTGTCTCTTGGTGAGTAAAGAACTCCGTCCACTACGGCTGATTTCTGTAAACTCAAGAATGATGTCGCGTGTGAGTGACGGTGCAATCGGGCAATACCCTTCATAGACCTGATGAATTGCTTTTGTTATCTGTTCGGTATCACTGTCTTTCAGTAGATATCCGGATGCTCCTGCTTCAATAGCCTGTTTAACGAAATCTTCGGCATATAAAGTTAATATAAGAATTCGAATTTCCGGAATTTTCTTTTTTATCTCGTAAGTTGCAGCTATACCATCCATTCTCGGCATCTTCAGGTCCATAATTACGATATCCGGAGATAGCGCAAGCGCTTTTATAATTGCCTCTTCACCATTACTCGCTTCTCCAACGACTTGAATACCGTTTTCCATTTCAAAAATACGCCGCAATCCTTCCCGTACTACCTGGTGGTCATCGACTATCAACAGGCGTATAGTCCGGGATGGCGTATCTTCGATGATATAATTATCATCCATAATCCGAGGGGCTTCTTTTAAAACAACATTATCGTTCATTGCATTCACTCTTTTATTTTCTGATTTATTTTCCCACAGGAGGCTGCTATACGTAAGGTCTAAACAGACAACAAAAAAGACCCAAACAAGATAAAAACAATTACCACGTGAGTGCAATGAGATAGTATCCTGGGGGTAATTTTTTGGCCTAAAAGGAAGCACAGGCCTTGTTTTAATGAGACCAGTGCTGATTGCTGTAAAGTGTTAATTACAATTAATTGGTAACGCTAAGAATCAAATCTGATTTCCCGTAAGAAGGGAGATCAGGGCAGTTAGATGAGCTGCCGCTTGATCGCCTGTGAGACAGCATGGGAGCGATCACTGACACCCAGTTTATCAAATATATGCCTGATTTCTCTTTTTACGGTTGATGCGCTGATAAAAAGTTGTTCGCCTATCTCCTTGCTGCTGACACCTTCAGATATCAACTTTAATACCTCTACCTGTCTTTTCGTTAGAAGATAAGATCGGTTACTCTTGCTGATCTTGGCAAATTCCATGACAAGATCACGCGTTATTGAAAGAGCAATAGGACTCAAGCCATTATAAACCTGATGTATAGCGCTGGTAATCTGGTCGGTGTCACTATCTTTCAGCAGGTATCCCGATGCACCTGCTTCAATGGCCTGTTTAATGAAGTCTTCAGCATATAAGGTTAAAACCAGGACATTAACGTCAGGTAATCTTTCTTTTATTTCGCGGGTAGCAGTTATTCCATCCATTCCCGGCATCTTCAGGTCCATTATTATGACATCCGGTATCAAAGACATTGCCTTGATTACAGCCTCCTCGCCGCTTTTTGCCTCACCGACCACTTCTATCCCTTCATCCAGTTGAACGATTCTTCTCAGTCCTTCACGAACCACCTGATGATCGTCTACCAATAGCACCTTGATTGACCCATTATTCATGTTACATCCTCGCTAAAGTTACTATTTCCGGGGGAATGAGTGAGAAAGACAGGTTAACCGACGTTCCTTTTCCCGGTTTGCTATCTATATCAAAGCTTCCATTGAGATAATCTGCTCTTTCCTTCATACCAAGCAACCCGATGTGCTCCAGGAATACTCTGCTCTTCATAACCTGGTCAAGATCGAAACCGATACCATTATCGGTTATACTGATCGAAACACTATTATCCGCATATTCTATCTTTATTGTTACGTATGTAGCCTGAGAGTGCTTCCTGATATTTGTCAAAGACTCCTGGATAAACCAGTAGAAAGTTTTTTCCTGAGCGAGAGATATATCCGGCAATTCATTCGGAATAATCAGATCACACTTGATCCCTTCTTCTTCAACTCTTTCAACGAGTTTGTGAATAACTCCAACCAGACCGATCTCTTCCAGTGGCGGAAGAGGGAGATTAGATATAGCCCGGCGTAATTCTTTGAGACTGTTCTGGAGAACAATTCGCACTTTTTCGAGAGTCGGTTCAACTTCAGAATAATTCGATTCCGAAATCAACCTGCTGCATAATTTGATATCGTATGAAGCGCCTACAAGCCATTGAGAAACACCATCGTGAATATCTATCGCAACTCTCTTACGCTCATTCTCCTGGACGAAAGAAATATGATCTAACAACCTGTCGGCGTGGACATGTTCTTTATAATAATCCAGGTATATCCTGGTATTTTCTATTGTCATGCCTGATAACCAGGCGAGAATTGTGGAAAATCTTAGATCGGCTTCACCGAATTTTCCACTGCCCGGCTTTTTTATTTGAACGATGGATCCGAGTATGTGGTCTTTTACTGTTATTGGTATATATAACATCGATGAAATATCAGCTTCATTCACCAACTCAACCAGTCCATTGTCATGCTGACTGTCATCGTTGATTATCACGGGTTCCTCATATTCTCTCAATTTTTTCAGTATTTTGTTCCAGCGAAGGTCAGCTTCTCCTATTTCAGATTTGATCAACGGTTCGTCGGATCCATTACCATAGACCATCATCGATACATAATCTGCTGACGTAGTAACCGAACTCAGGTGAGTGACGGTATCCATAAACTTGTTTATTTCGGTACCTATGCTTAATTGATGATTTAGAGAATTAAAATCTGTAAGGACTTCATTGCGTATAATCTCTTTAATCTGCCGGGATCTATTTAATGTATTGAAAACTGCATTTATAAACTGCTGTGAGCTAAAAGGGAGGAAAAGACAATTATGTAATTCTCCATTTGCGTTTTCGATCAGTTCGCCGGCAACGTTTCTATTGCATAATAAAAGTACGCTTAATCGGGGAGGGAACTGGGAGAGGATAAGGTTCAGTAAATTGGGATTGGCCACTGTAAGTATAAGGAGGTCGAATGATTCCTGTTGAGTGAGTTTAACCGCAGCTTTTATTGAAGCAGCTTCCGAGACGGCATAGCCTTCTTTCGATAACAATTGGGTTCTTGTATATCGAAGAGACTTATCGCCCTCCAATAATAAAATCCTGCCGTTATTCACAATCCTTCTTTCGCGTTTTAGAGGTATTTCCAAAACGGTTGGAAGATTATTATTTGATATTTTGTTTTCAGATGTACTAAACATAAGCAATATATCACTCTCATTGACAATATGTCAATAAATTGTAATAGTAACCAGTTTATTCCTGATATTACTGAATGTTCTCATTGATATATAATCTATTATTGTGACAGGAACGCACTTATTCATCCCGGGCCGCTTTACACAGTAGATTCTCTACACTGGAAAGAATCTTCTTGCTTGTTGCCGGCTTGGCTATGAAAATATCGGCTTCACTGCGTATTTCCTTTAACTTCTCAAGATCAGATTCTACTTTTGCCGTTAAATATATCACTTTTGTGTCGGGACTCATTTCCCGGACGAACCGGCATATCTCCCTTCCGTTCATGCCGGGCATCATGAGGTCCAGTAATATCACATCAGGCTTTTGTTCACGAGTAATGTCGAGAGCATTTTTACCGTCAGAAGCCGTAAACACATAATAACCGGCTTTTTCCAGTATGCGTTTCAACACGTCACACATATGTATTTCGTCATCAACTACCAGAATAGAGTATTCATTATTCATTCGTTACTGCTCCTGATTGTTATAAAACTTCGTCTCAATAAAAACATTACCCGTTCATTTTCTTTTTTTTACATTTTGTTTGGTCACTGGTAGTTCTATAGTGATTGTAACCCCGCCCATTTCATTATTTTCGGCATGTATCAGACCGTTGTGAGAAGTGACAATGCTATAACAGGTGCTTAGACCCAGCCCCGTTCCTTCTCCCACTTTTTTCGTGGTGAAAAACGGATGGAATACCTGTTCTAGATTTTCTGCCGGTATCCCCGTACCATTGTCTGAAACTGATATCTTTGTCCATTCCTGGTCACCGGACACGTTAATAATAATATTACGCTCTCCCTTTTTCATAAGGGCTTCTTCCGCATTCATCAGAACATTGATAAACACCTGCGTAAGTTGAGAAGAGTCACCTTTTACATATATTGGTTTTTTCGGTAAATTGGCAGTTACTTTTATGTTTAACACATTCTGGCGATACTGACGGATATCCAGAACTCTTTTTATAATCCGGTTCAGGTTAAGACGACGATTACCGGAGGCAGGACCATTTCTATAAGTAAGGAGAGTTGACATTATTTTCGCTGCTCGTTTTGCTTCACTGTGAATAACCTTCAAATCTTTCTTGATATGAGAAACATTATTATCTCTAAGGAGCAGTTCTGATATTAACAGCACGCTGCCCAGGGGGTTATTCACTTCATGGGCAATCCCGGCCGTCATTGTACCCAGCGAAGCTAATATCTGAGACTGTTTGAGTTGTTCTTCCATTTTCAACTTCTCGGTTACGTCTCGAGAGGTAACAATGAAACCCGTAATTTCATCCTTGTTTCCAATTATAGGCGTTGTCACCGCCTGCCAGGACTTATTCATAGTGACAGAGTCGTATTCACTTAACACCGGTTTCCCGGTCTTCAAAGCTTCAGACACTACACATTGCGGACAGGGGTTGTTCCTGCCATGGACTATTCTATAACATGACTTACCGATCACATCCGAAGGATTCATCTTGACGGCGTTACAGAAGGTTTTGTTAGCCTTAACCAGACGATAACTTTTATCAATTATGTATATAGATTCGAACATTGTATTAAATGTGGTTTCCCACTCTTTAGCAGCCCTGTTTATCATTTCTTCCATATATTTACGTTCGGTGATATTTCTGGATACAGTTGTAATTCCTGTTACCTCACCTGACATGTCGGTTATTGGAGAAATCCTCGCGTTATACCACAATAATTCATTTTTAGGCTTGATGCAGTAATCGAACTGCTGGTGTTTTCCATCTTCAATAAGACTGGTAATCGCTGAATCAAGCTTCTTAGAAATACTTACCGGTAAAACTTCATGATAATTTCTTCCGATGAATCTTTTTGCTTTTGCCAGATGATTATGTTCAAACGCAGGCTGATAAAAGTTCTTAAATATACCGTTTATGTCGAAAGAAAACACAATATCGTCCATGGAATTCAACAGGGACCGCATGTGTTCTTCAGATTCCTGTAATTCCGATTCTATGCGTTTTCTTTCGGTTATGTCACGGGATACAACCAGTATTTCGGAAAATTCGCCTGAAGCGTCTCTTATCGGCGAAACCTTTGCGTTGTACCACAGTATACCTTCACCGAATACCACCGAATAATCGAATTCTGTGTTTTCGCCGGTTTTTATTACAGATTCGAAAGCAATATCGAGTTTGTCAGCGACATCCGGGGGCAAAATATCTTTATAATGAGCGCCTATAAATTTAATCTTGCTGTAATCAAGGTAATTCTGAATATCCTGGGAAGCTTTGTAGAAAGGCCCGTAATGTCCTTCAAGATCATAGGTGAAAACAAGGTCTTCGAGAGAATTTATCAGAGAGCGCATATATTGTTCAGATTCTCTGAGTTCTTTCTCCATGCGTTTCCGTTCCGAAATATCCGCGATAATGGTGACCCATCCGAGACGTTCTCCATTGGCTTCTACGGCTTGGGCAAAAACGTCACCCCAGATTTCGCCTTTTGAAGAACGCAGGATCTGTTCTTCTCGATTGAATCCCTGCTGAAATAGTAGGCCAACACGCTCCCGGTTTTGCCCGGGATAGTCCTCGACAAGTTCCAGGATGTCCCATATGTGTTTTTCAATCGCTTCACTTTCCTTAATACCGAACATTTCTTCACATATACTGTTCCATCTCGTGATTCTGAACTCGTTGTCCATTGAGTAGACGCCTTCATGGATAGATCGAAGAGCAGAATCGGAATAACTTAATTCTTCGACCATTCTCCTGTGTTCAGTAATGTCCATGAAGGTACCTAACGTAGCCCGTTTTCCGTTATAGCTGATTGAACTGACCGATTCGAGGGCCCAGCGTACCTCACCTTGCCTGTTGATATATCGAAATTCATATGAATTTACTATGTCGTCTTTAAGCATCCTGACGGCATTTTCTCGAACGTATTCCAGGTCATCAGGGTATAAGAACTCCTTAGGATTCATTTCCATGAGTTCTTCCTGAGAGAAGCCGGTTAATCGTGCAAACTTGGTATTCGCGTAACGGAATTTTCCATTCTGCATTATATATACCCCCACTGGAGAATTCTCAGCGAGAGCTCTGTGAAGTTCCTCGGATTCTTTGATCTCGGTGATATCGTTGTAGGAAATCTGGTTACACACTTCACCGTTCCAGATAATTGGTTGGCGGAACGCTATCAAGTGGCGAATTTCATTGTCCTTGCGAATAATACTGACTTCATATGTGTGAGGGATTGATTTCCCTGATAGTCTGCTTTTTTGCCTCTCGCGAAATTCAACGTAACTTTTTGGAGTAAATCGTATCGTGGGAGGTGTTGTCTCGAGTTCTTCGACACTATCATATCCATAGATATTCAGAATAGTTTTGTTGGCATATAACAGTTCGTTATCAGGTGACACTATTACTATACCCATAGGGGAATTATCAAGAGAATACCGGAAATTTTGTTCTGCAATAAGAATATCTTCCTGGTTGTTAACACTTTCGGAATAATCACTGATAACCGTCACATATAACGATGGTTTACCATTCACATCATTAACCGGGCGTGTTTCAAACCCGCCGGTAAAAGTACTGCCATCTGCACGAATTAAAGTATACTGATAATTTCGCTTGATATTGTTTTCATATATATGTTTTAAATTATCAATCGCAGAAGACTGCTCTTGAGTATCCACCAGGCATATTAACTCAGCCCCAATTAGTTCACTTTTGTCACTGTAACCGAAAAGTGCCAGTAAACCGTTATTGAGATTGATTATTATGCCGTCCAGATCAGTAACAGCAATACCTTCTTTCACAAAGTCAATAGCTGCACATAATGCTTGTTCAGATAAGATTGACATGTTTTCAACTACCATGAATTACTTTTGATTTCTACAGCATTATAGGAACAATAATTAGTAACAGGACCTGTCCCTGATGATTTGATGGTTTCTTAAGGTAGTATGTATTTTCAGGCACTATTTCGAAATATACAACCTGGAATTCTTTTGATCCTGGGTCCTGTACTATCCGAAATCTCTTCAACGACGGGTTATTAACTATTTTTCATTTTAAGTTTCGCAAGCTTGAGGAACAGAAGTATCATTAAAGCTATTACAAGTACATAAGATGACAACCAGATAGCTATGACGTAAGCTGCTCCTGCATGAAATCCGAGAAGTAACAGTGTTTGAGCAAGAGCGAAAAAGCCCCAGCCAATCGCCAGAATATTCCAGAAAAACCATTTTTCTCCACGGTTTTTCAAGGTCATGTAATATCCGGTAACGGCGAGTGCTACTAGAATCCAGCCAAAACAACAATTTACGATATGAGTTATGGTACTTTCCATGGGTGGTCCTCCCTTATTTCGGATAATGGACATATTTTTATAATTATTGTGTACCTATAATTTAATTCTGGTATCCTAAGGGATTTACGGGAAGACCCGCTAGGGCCATTAAAGTGACCCAATAGCGCAATATTTGCCAGGATATCTGAAAATCAGGCACTAGCAAGAACAAACAAAGTATCTTCATAAATCCTCTATCTTCCTGATTACGTGTAGATCTACAGCTCAATTTCCGTATTTTATCAGTTCAAATATAGTCAATTTATAGTTGAAATCCACCGATAACCGATGTTTAGGGTGACTTTTCAAGTCATCAACTTGTGTCTATCAAGGCCTTTTTACTTGTCCTGTTAGTCCTTTCAAATGACATTTACGTGTGGGATAGTGCATTTATAGAGCGATATGTGACTGGATTTCAATACACAGGCACATATCCATGATCCGGCTGGTTATGAAGGAGGTAAGGAGAATGACCAAATGGAAATTCAGAAGTTGTCCCAGATGTAGCGGGGATGTGTATGTAGAAAAAGATAACGATGAGACCTATGAAAAATGTCTTCAGTGCGGCTACGTCAAACTAACAGGTAGCTCATTGTACTCCTATCAGTATGACATGGAGCAGGAAAAAGAATATTACGATAATCTTAAGCATACAGTTGCTCCAGGCAGCGGATAGTGTTGTATTATAACCGGATAGCCTCATCTGTTACTTGCCAATGATTGAATGCCTGTGTGGGGGTATCAAAAAAGATATCTCCAGGATTATCTGATATTTTAGATTTAACTTGCATTAAGCAATTACGGAATATTTCTATTAAATAGTTGTTTATTTAGAAAATATTTATATTCCAGAAGATATAATACGATACCATAAGGAGTTAGTCGATGAAGAGTCTTCTTGATACGCGAAGTACTGCAATTATCGATGAGAATGTTCCAGGTATATACGAACCACAATACGTGTATCGCGAAAACAAGTTACCGGAAGGGGCGCTTGACGATAGAGACATCATAATATGGAGAGACCTGGTTGATAAAGGATTACAAAATGCTTTTCGTGGATTATCCGAACTATTGAATTATAGTTTTACTCTAAATACCTTGGAAGTAGAACAGGTTCCAGTTAATGATGTACTTCTCCTTTCCGGTATAACCGATACCCCGGGAATTGGTATATATTTATCGATTGACGACTATATAGACGGCCAGTTGATGCTGATATATACACCAGAGATAGCTTATCAATTTATTGACCTGATGCTGGAATTACCACTCGGATCTACAAAGGTATTAAGAGATATTGAATGGTATGCCCTTAAGGATATAGGTAACATTACCGGATCATATTTTTTGAATACACTGGCTGATTATGCCGACTTAATATTGATGCCATCACCTCCGGAAGTAATCGTAGATTCGGTATCGTCAATTATGAGAATTCCGATGCAATCAATAATAATGAATAGAAGGAACGCAATCCTGGTTAAAGCAACCTTCAGTTCCGATAACAAAGAGATGGAAGGTACCTTTATCGCTTTACCTACAGACGACATTATCAAAGCCGTAACGAAGAGGCTTTTTATATGGTAAAGTGTATTTCAAATAGAAGAAACAATTACGGGAGGACTTCAAGTGGCGAAAATTCTTGTTGTCGATGACTCTGCCCTGGTGCGCATGAAATGTAATAAAGTGTTATCAAATAGCGGGTATTACGTCATCGAAGCGGAAAATGGATTTGAAGCAATCGAAAAATACAAAGAATACAAGCCCGATGCGGTATTACTGGATATTGTAATGCCCCTTATGCACGGGATAACAGCTTTACATGAAATTAAAAAAGTAGACCCCGTTGCAAGAGTTGCGATGATCACTGCAATGGGACAAAAAGCGATGGTAACGAGTGCCTTGAAAGAGGGTGCCAGGGATTTTGTGGTGAAACCTTTCAGGGAGGGCAGGGTAGTTGATACTGTACAGAGACTGCTCGGAAATACTTCCCTTGATCCTTTCTAGTCGAAGAACTTAATTATTACCGGATAGTTTCAGGAACCAGACGTACGGATGGTTCCTGTTTTTGTATTTGGCGAACACGAAATCCCCCCCATTAATATATGTGCCGTGATACCTAAACATGTTAGAATATCTATATGACAACACATGATTATGAGTCAGAAGAAATCTTTAAACTAGACCTTGAAAGATACGGAGTTCCTCATCTGGAAGGAAAAAATATCCTCAGACTGAATGAACAGGACATGGACACACTTCTAAATGCACTTGGTAATGATGATATTTCTCTCACCGTATCATTGCCATGTACTCCGGATGTGATGTTCGAATTGCTGTCAACGTCAGAATGCGGCAGATGTGGAAAATGCTGTCAACCGAATCCTCTGAACCCAGCAAGTCCGGGAATCGAGGTATTCAAGGAAGAATTGACAGAAATAGCACGCTTTCTCCAGGTCCCGTATGAAATCATGGAGAAAAAAACAATGCCCGGGAAATTTGTACCCCATCCATTCGGCTGGACCGGACTTTCCTCGACCAGATGGCTTCCGCTCCCGTGTCCTTTCTTCGATCTCGAGCAGAATAGCTGTGGTATCCACAGCGTCCGGCCTGTTGTCTGCAGAATCCACCCTATAATATTTATTGGTGACAACTCAAGCTTCTCCATCAAGCTAAATTGCGACTATGGAAAGGATTTGATAAAAACGGCATATGGATGGCTTAAAGAGAATAACCCTGATTGCGAAATTATCCTGTAGCTGGCTGATTTCCATGTACATTTCATTTCAATGTGTTCCATCGTCTGATTGAAAGGGCGAAAAATCAAGAATATGAGAAAGTCGATTATCTGGATATCAGTCCTTTCAGTCGTCTGCATATTCATAATCTGGCATACGATATACTGGTACAGTACCGGAATGCATAACAGGCTTATCGAACTTGCTGGAGAAGGTAAAGCATATCTTTCTGTGCTATATAACATCTCACTTATTGCCGTTCTGGCAGTTACGCTGGGTATGCTGATGGGGAAAATCAGTGAAGTGATGAGCCATCGGCAGCATACCGCTGATAATCCCGATAATCCGAATAAGGCGGACATGCAGTGATGATTCACTTCCCAATGATACCTGGCGTTGAAATCAATATCATACTGCTTATCGTACTAAGCCTGGCGACCGGAGTAATAAGTGGCTTCGTGGGTGTCGGAGGTGGCTTTATTATGACCCCGGCACTTATCATACTCGGTTTCCCTGCTCAATACGCCGTGGCAACGGTTATACTCTGGGTGATGGGAAATGCAATTATCGGAGCTATCAGGCACAGGCAACTGGGAAATGTCGACCTGAAGCTTGGCGGAATCATGATAGTATTCATGATTGGCGGGGTTGAACTTGGAATCAGGGCTCTCAACGCAGCTAAAAATGCAGGTATGGCTGATGCATCTGTGTTGTCGGTAACGATATGTACTTTGCTTATCGTGGGAAGTTCTGTTTTCTGGGAAAGCACCCGCACTAAAGCCATGATGGATAAAATGTTAAGGACCAAAGATGAAACGATTGAAAATACTCCATTTTCATCGCTGGTCTCAATATTTTCAAGAATGCATCTACAACCGATTATCTATTTTCCAAAGTCAAATACAAGGATTTCACTCTGGGCTTTGATAGTATTGGGAGTATTTACGGGAGTGCTGAGCAGCTTTATTGGAATCGGTGGAGGAATAATCCTCATCCCATCCCTGGTATATCTGTTCGGTGTTCCTTCTTTTATCGCAGTCGGTACGAATCTTTTTAAACTTATCTTCCCGACGGCATTTGCCGCTGTAAGATATTCACTGGACGGCAATGTGGTAATATTCGTGTCATTTATTATGATACTCGGATCATCGGCAGGAATATATTTTGGTTCTTTACTCACAAAGTATCTCAGGGAAGTATCGATGAGGTATATACTGGCATCAACAATACTTGTGGCGGTACTCGGAGCAATATTCAAACTGATTACTGTTATCGGGAATGGTAAAGATTCCTGGCTTAATTACGGAATGACGATAGTAACCTTCGGCGGACTGGTATTAATTGTCTGTATACTCATCGTTCTATTCATAGCTGCCATCCGCCGAAAGAATGGTAAGAATATACCTGTATGGATTCAATCGTTTGTCAGGGATTAATAAAACACCCGATTCTTACCTTGCTATCGACCTGTTAGTTCTTCAATAGACGATTTCCAGGTATCTTTGTGAAATATTTCGTCGGCTATTATGCGATTTATCAGTCGTACTGTATCTTCGTCGAATTTAACTCTATTCAGAAAAGTCCCGTAATCTTTGATTGCCCGGTCCTCCACAAAAACATCGAGTTTCAAAACAAATTCTTTACCGAAAATACCGGCTGTCGCGCCCAGTATCCTGGCTGCTGTCTGAAACAGGAATCCGATGTGAGAGCGGTTTCCCTGGAGTTCCAGTATTCGTTTCCGCAGGAAATTTATATGATCCTGCTCATTCTCAGCGGCAGTGTTAAGTTTTTTTAACATAGATTCCTCGTCGAATACACGCCGCTGCGTCAGGTATATCTGTGTGGCAAACCGCTCCATATTGTACATGAATTTCAACGAAGTAATATCCCACCGCATATAACAACCTCCTGTACCGAGCCCGTTTGGTCGTCAGGTCCTAGGGTACCACCCTCCCTGCCCATTATACCAGCTCTCTATGCTTTTGCATCCCATCCACCCGAAGGTGGTCTTTCAACCGGTGGGGGAGGACCGGGCATACCCAGTCTGAAGTGCTCTCCGGTATCTTTTCTTTTCCATCTTACCCTCTGGTTTAACGGATGGTTCAGGTATATGGCACCTTTTTGCCATAAAGGACAGGCGTTAACACAGCTTCCATCATACCAGCATTCATCAGGATACAATACTATCGGAGATTTCCCTTTCTCGGGATTCGGCATAAGGATATCCATCACACAAACATCGACACACGTATTACAACCCGTGCATACATCCTCATTGAATATCACTGGATTATTCGGCGTTACCAGGTTTGGATACATTCTTACATCATCCGGCATATTTCACTCCTGTCCTTAAAGACCACAATGGTCCCGATAATTTTTCTCTATGTCACCATAGTAATCGATAGCCAGCTCGCCAACCTTTACATCTCCTCCATCGAGTTTAATCGTTACCCATTTATGCCACTCGGGAGGGTCTACTTCCGGATAGTCGGTCCGCGTAAAATCTAGATGGGAACTGCTGGCTTTACGGGCACGGCTGGCCTCGAACATCATCCTGCCAACCGTAATAATGTTATATACCTCGAGGACTCTACACAGTTCGTGCGGATTCCGTGCCCGGGCACTGGCAGCTTCACCGGCTTCCAGTTCGTCCAGCCATTTCAGACCGATGGTGAGTATTTCTTCGTTTTTCAGTTCGCCACAGTAGTCCTGGAGGATCTTGCATATCCCTGCATTTAACTCTTTCCAGTCCATGCCGTTCTTCCGGTATACCGGAGCGTATACACGGACTTTCTCGGCATCGATCTGCCGTCTGTCGACGCCCATTTCGTCGGTACCGCGCGCGAATTCTGCTGCTTTCCTGCCGGCATACCTGCCGGTAGCAGCCGCGTAGGCGTGGTCGCCATTGGCAAAGACCTGTCCTCCGGCGGCGTAAAGCCCATCAAGGGTTGTCTTCAAGTCCCAATCTACGATCGGGCCTCCGCCCGAAGATGTTCCACTTGAATATGTCCTCCACTGGGGTGGTCCCAGTCCTCCCCAGCCGCCGTCATATGACTGTAGGAGGTCTCTGCCCGGATCGAAACCGGCTTGAGAATAGGTATGATATATGGGTATTAATGTCCTGCCTTCCTGGGCTATCATCATTCCCCAGATTACGCGTCGTTCGGGTTCCGGCATGGAAGCAAGGTCAGCGTATATCGGCAGAGCAAATTCACCCTTCCTGACACGTTCCCGCCAGTCAGGTATGAGCATCGGGCTCCGGTACTCGTACTGCCAGCCCATATCGAGGAAATATTTCTGTCCCGGTGCCGGCCTGTACCTCTGGGCAACACTGGTAAGTACTCTGCCGTTACGGTCTACCCACGGAATCTCCTTGCCGTTGGCGTCGACCATCGTGCAGGCAAACCAGGTATTATGGGCGTTGCCCACACCATATTGCGGGTATCCGTAGGGTAACCCGCCGCCGCGGCCGGAATGCTCTACCTGGGCAAATTCGGCTCCGGCTCTCCAGGCCATAGCATGTCCGTCGCCTGATGCGGTGGAAGGCCGGTGAGTGGAGGCCAGTCCTTTCAACTCCGATGAAAATATAAATTGTCGCTGGGGCAGGAACATGCTCAATATACTTGCTCGCGCTTTGAATATATAGAACTCTCCGGTTCGCACATTTACGCCTGTTGCTCCGACTACCGGGGCTCCAATCTTCCCGCCTTTGTTCAGCAGGCTGGTTACCATTACGCGATCGTATATTTTTACGCCTGACCGCTGGCACTCATCGTAGAGAAATTGCTTTACGTGTGCTCCCCAGACTCGTACACAGTATTTCGCTGTGTAGTCGTAGGCGAACATGAGTTTTGTCTCTTCATCACGAAAACCAGCTCCTTTGAATTCGTCTTCCGAATCCCTGATTTTCATACCCATTTTTTCAAGCTCGAGGAGACAGTCATAGCTTTCCATCGATGTTATGTGCTGGCTGATACCGCATCGCCAGCCGCCGTAATTGTTGATAGTTACCTTTGAAAACTCCAGGGGATCGATGGTACAGGCAGGATTGGTCACAGCTGCATGCCAGTGATCGACGCCTGAACCGCCCGCTCCACTGGTCTTTGTCGCTCCTTTGTCGACAAGGACGACTCTGGCCCCTTTCCTGGCAGCGCTTATCGCCGCCCAGCAGCCGGCTATTCCTCCGCCAAGGACCAGAACATCGCTGCTTATTTCATGTTCTTTCTGGTAGTCTACCGTATAGGGCCAATTAGGGGCATGGTCTTTTATTAGTTCTTCGTAGTGCAATCAATTACCTCCTTATATATAGGAACGGTGTATCATTTACTTATCAAGTTGCCGGGCATAGGCGGAATATGTACGCGAATCAAAAAGCACGAAGACTATCTCTTGTATTGAAGTCTCTCCGTTTTTCAGGAATTCCCTAACCGCCGAGAAAGCGACTGAAGCCGCCTTTTCTACCGGATAGCCGTACACACCGGTGCTTATTGACGGAAAAGATACGCTTTCCAGGTTATGTGCGGCAGCGAGGGCAAGGCTCTCCCTGTAGGCACTGGCAAGAAGTTCAGATTCCCCGCTGTTACCGCCATTCCAGACAGGACCTACCGTATGTATCACATATTTGGCCGGCAGGTTTCCTCCGGTGGTTATCACCGCTTTACCGGTAGGGAGTCGTCCCTGTTTTTTTACTATCTGTTTGCATTCTTCCAGGATGGCGGGACCACCTGCCCGGTGAATGGCGCCGTCAACGCCGCCTCCACCCATCAGTCCGGAGTTTGCCGCGTTCACAATGGCATCGGTCTTCTGTGTTGTGATATCTCCCTGGATAATCGATAGGGTAGTGTTGTTGATTTTGGAACTTGAAACAGGTTTATCCATACATATCCTCCTTTTCTCCGGACATATTTCTCTATTCTCTGAGCTTTTTTACTTCTTCCAGGATACGGGGAAGTATTTCTCCTATCATCCCCTGTATCAGGTAATCGGAAATACCATCTTCGGTCAGAGGAGTAGGCTCCGCGTTCACTTCAATAATTACAGCAATTCCTCTTTCTTTAGCAGCACGCGGTAAAGCGGCAAATGGGTAAACGACCGCTGAAGTACCGCATATAAGCATGAGGTCGCATTTCCAGGCTTCCTCCAGGCTTTTTTCAGCGACATCCGAGGGAATGGGTTCCCCGAAGAACACGCCGTCCGTTTTTATTACACCGCCGCACTCCGGGCATAAGGGCGGTAATTTGCCTTCCCGGTACAGTTTCTGCATATCGAATTCATCTCTCCTGTACCTTTTTCCACAGGACAGGCATCTGTATTTGACAACAGACCCGTGGTATTCCAGGAGATTTTTAGTACCGGCTTTCTCATGGAGGGAATCGACGTTCTGGGTAATAACGCATTTTATGATGCCAATTTTCTCCAGCTCGGCAAGGATGTAATGCCCGGCATTCGGTTCGGCTTCACCCATGTTCCCCATACCAAAAGTGCCTTTCTGCATGTTTGCCACTGTGGTCTCCCACCATTCACCGGGATCTTTCATGAATTCGTCATAACTCCTGTAAGCCCTTCTCTCAGCTTCCGGATTCAATGTCCATAGACCGGATGGCCCCCGGTAGTCCTGGATACCGGACTCCGTGGAAATACCGGCCCCTGTCAGTGCAATGGAATATTGAGAGTCCACCAGATCTCTGGCAGCTTTTTGAATAAGTCTGTCCATTATGCGTTCTCCACCCGTTATATCTTTGGTTCAAGTATTTAACCATATCAAAGATATATTTATCTACACCCTGGTACGGTTGACTTCATAAATTGGTTACTATATTATATTTTCTGTAGATGAGCATGGCATGTCTCTCTTCCTGTACTTATATATCTACGATATAGACTGCAGCAGGGGATTAATTCCCCGGCAGTACACGGGCTCGTAGCTCAGCGGTAGAGCGGTCGGCTCATAACCGATTGGTCGCAGGTTCGAACCCTGCCGAGCCCACTTTTTCTTTCCATTAGTTTTTCTCTTAATTTCTTTCAACGCATGAAAATCAAGGATTTGCGAGTATTCTTGCGATATTTCAAGGAATATTAAGAAAACAACACGCCGGTTAATTGCGTTACTTGCTTATTTACTTGCCATCAATTCTTACTTGCCTTATGGATACTTGCATATACTATCGCAATATTGCATAATTAACGCAAGTAAAGTAAATGGAGGCAAGAAATGAAGGAGATAATTGAAGTTAAAGGAAAAGCCAAGAACGTTTTTAAATATGTTGAGATGATGAAAAAACACAAGGGGCATGTCACTCTAGGGGAACTGTCAAAAAATATGAAGTCTATAAAAGTGGAATTGCATTAATATAACTTGCAATAAGGAATAAGTTGACAAATTAATTACCTTTTGCTATATTATTGCTAAATTACGAAGGTAGAGGTAAATGGCAAGAAAAGCCATCGTTGACAAAGACATAATCCTCGACCTCTTGAAAAAGGGGGAAACCACCCAGCGGATTGCCGAACGATTTAAAGTCAGCAGACAGGCGATAGACCTTCATAGAAAAGAATTTATAAATAACGGTCTATTGCCTGACAAAAGGGCCACTAGAAAAACGAACGAACGAGTTGAATTTGTTAACACTCAGATTGAGAGTCATAGTGAGAGTCGCGCTGTGCAACAGCCGGATTTAGACCGATCAAAAATACCACCACACGAAAATATTGAATCACTCGATGCACAGATAGATCTCATTATTAGTGCTTTTAATGCTCTCAGAAGATTGCCGGCAGTCGAAAAAGAACTTGAAATCCTTAAAGAGGAGAACGAAAAAGCAAAGCAAGAAATTGAACGTTTGAAAGCCCGCGAGAACAGGAGAATTGACCAGGAGAACCGCTGGATGTTGATTAATACCGAATTGCCAGATAAATAAATTTACTCTATAATGGTGCAGTGGATATCCGATTTGTCGTAGACTCCGATAATTTCGATTCTACTTTAATTATAAATCCATCATTTGAAATAGCAGTTTTATCAATGGATCCGCTTAAGAAATTAGGGAATAACTTAACTGTTTCCACGGCCTTTCAGTTAACTCCCGGTGCCGCTTAACCGAATCAAACAGGGAAGGAGGCAGTAACAATGGCTTGGAAATCAATAATCATCGTTTTAATCGGGTTATGTCTTTTCGTATCCTCATGTTATCCAGAATTATCGGTACAGCAGTACGATAAACTGAAAGAAGACCTTGAGAAACTTGATGAAGAACGTACCGAGTTAGAACAGGAAGTGGCTTCTCTTTCAACGGAACTGGAAGAAATTAAAACGAAAAATACTGAGGTACGAGCTTATA
This sequence comes from uncultured Dehalococcoidales bacterium, assembly GCA_964493985.1. GTDB lineage: Bacteria > Chloroflexota > Dehalococcoidia > Dehalococcoidales > UBA2162 > MGML01. The sequence goes on along the minus strand of CAZBQL010000032.1, from coordinate 4,593 downwards.
TAGATTTCCTTGTCCAGCTAGTTTCAACTCAGAATTCTGAGAGCCTGCTCGAAGGTGAGTTCGATACAAATGCTCTGGTTGATTCGAAAGAAAGGTTACTGGAATCCGCAGAAAAACTGAAAGATAGTGATATAGAATATTACCTCAGTCTAATCAGTCCTGAAAATGAAGCAGAAACAGTCGGCGTTTACTATAAAGCAATAGAACGCTGCCTGAAAGAAATAAAACAGGAACTTGCAGTCAACGGACAGTAACCCGGCAGATGCACCTCGAGTAATTCCGGACTACTGCAGGATAAATCCTCCGTCAAGAATAAACTCCGTACCGGTGATATAACTGGATTCATCGGAAGCTATGAACAGGATACACCTGGCTATGTCCTCCGGAGTGCCAAGCCGTTTTAACGGTATGGCATCAGCCATTTCTTTCATGAACACTTCAGCCCCTTTCGGACTCCTCGCCGCGATTCCTTTGAAGAGGGGCGTTAAGATATACCCGGGATGCACTGAATTTACTCTTATATTATAAGGACCGTACGTGGTAGCATCCGACTTCGTCATAAGACGGACGCCGCCCTTCGAGGCGTGATAGGCAGGATCTTCTCCGCCGATAAGACCCAGCATAGATGACATGTTTACGATACTCCCACCGCCAGCCTGTTTCATGTAGCCCAGGACATGTTTCGTGCAGAAAAATACTCCCCTCAGGTTGATATCAATTACCTTATCAAATTCCTCCGCGGTAAGTTCATGAGTTTCTTTCGGAGGGCCGGGTATGCCGGCGTTATTTACGAGGATATCGATCTTTCCATATTTCTTGTTAATCTCGGAAAAAGTTTTTTCGACTTCTTTTTCATCTGAAACGTCCATGTGCCAGTAGGCAGCAATTCCGCCTTTACCTCTAATTTCATCGACTGTCTTTTTTCCTGCTTCATCCGCTATATCGGTTATGGCTACTGATGCTCCTTCTTCAGCAAGAACAAGTGCGGATGCTTTACCTATCCCGGAAGCGCTTCCGGTTATAATCGCTACTTTGTCTTTGACTCTATCCATGATATCCTCCAAAATAAAGATTGAGAAAATTTTTTACCCAGTTTATCGCCAACATAATAAAACAGCGACACCGGTATGATACCCGATGTTGCTGTTTTTATGTGATTAATCCAGTTTGTTTCGTTCAGGATGAAACAAACTGGTCTGTTATAGTTTCCTTCGAACGTAAAAAGCCCCGACAATCATGAGTGCGATTAAAACCGAGAATATGATGAGCGGTATATACATTCCCATAACATTTCACCTCTCCAGCGAATTCGGTATCCATCCAGGTTATCTATGAGAGTAGTTTTATAGTAGTCTTAATGGTATAACAGAATTTACCATATGTCAAAGGTATTTTTCTGCTTAAATTAGTGAGTCAAGAGCGGATAATATTTGCTCATTAAAGAAGAACCATCCCAGGAGAGCGATGAGGGCAATAATACAGACCACAACCAGCAGATAAATCCACCCTAGATTGCTTTTTTCCCCGGGTGTCTTAATAGCTCTCTGGTTTATCGCACGCTCTTCGAGTTCATGTCTCCGCATAATGTCAAGGTTGGGAATTTTCCCGGAAGATAGAGGCCAAGGGCTTTTTTTGGCTGGAGCGTGAGTTTCTTCTCTTTGCACCGGTAATGGTTGAATTTGAGGTTCCTGCCATTGTATCGGAGGTTGTTGGGCGTATGATCCCAGCCATTGAGCCGGCTGCTGCTGGATACGAGGGTCCTGCCACTGTGGTGGTGGTTGCTGCTGAGGCGGTGGCGGCTGCTGTGTGTAATATTGCTCTCTTCTATATTGAGGTTGCTGGACCGGAGGTTGGATTACGTTCTGTCGGTTTACGGGTTGAGGAGGAGGTGACCCTCCGGACTTAAATCCGGCTTCTCCGTAGCTGTAAACAGGCGTGACAAAAGTTGTATCGCAAGCGTTACACCTGTAATAATCGAAAACTTCCTTATATGTAAGATTTGCAGAGCCGCAACTTGGACAAAGTGCTTCTCCTCTGGCAGGTGGAGAAGCACCCGAACGAGTCAATGCGGAAGAGGAATTTCCATAGGCGTTAACCGGATTCTGTTGGGAAGCAGGTTCTAAATATTCGGATACTTCTTCGAGATTACGGCTGGATACTTTCCAGTCTGCGACAGGGCGACCGTAATTACAGTCCGGGCAAAATTTTTGTCTCGAATCTTTATACCTACCGCACTTGGGACATTTATCTATCAATTGCCGGTTCAGCATTCTACCATGCTCGCGACAGAATGACATCCCTTCATCAACTACTTCCATACAATCCCAATAGGCACAAAGTCGCATAATTTACACCAAAGTACTTATTCCGTATTTACTTAAAATTATAAACGTATACATTCGAATAAAGCAATACTACCAGCAGGGTAGGGAATATAATTTAACATAATATTGTGTTATAGGATTTGTTAACCGTATCGATTACCATAATTCCTAGTTCAGACTCTCTCCAAAAACACGACCATAATCTTGGCATGCCTTTATCCCTTCCTGGGTACCCACGTCTTTCTCTAGTTGATTGAGTGACTGTAGACTCAACGGTTCCATTTTATACACGTACTCCATGGTTTCTAATATTATATTCGGAGCATCTCCACTGTGAGTATATGAACCGAATGCACCTGCAAGTTTTCCCTCAAGGTTTGCTTTCTTTGCCATGAATAGGAATGTCTTTACCGGTTCTGCTATATCACGGTGATAGGTAGGGGAGCCGAAAATATAGCCATCATATCCTTCAAGATCTTCAGCTTTTTTTATATCTGACATCTTCTTTACTGCCACTTCATTACCACTGAACCGGGCACCTTCACCGATATACTGCGCCATGTTTTCCGTGTTACCGGTCAAGCTGAAATACACGATCATAACCTTTGCCATCTCAAAACCTCTTCTGTTTCGTACTCAAAGTCTATTTATGAAACTGCTATCTTTATATTAAATCAAGACAAATAAAGGATATTAAAGTGAATAGTTGACATAAATACAACCAAAATCATTGTGTTTACAACAGTGGCAACTGACTCGATTTAACAAGCTTTCGAAGAGTATTTCTGGCTGACTTGTCAAAAAACATATCTACGCCAATGATTTTACCGTTATGGGAATCGTAATAGGGGACGGAATATATATAAGTTTTCAACTTCTTAAGCCTGCGTTCCACCAGAGTTGTATCGGTGTGAAGGGCAAGAGTATTTTTCATGTCTCTAAGTTCCGTTGCCATTGATTGTTCCTTTTAATGACTTTCGAATATTATACTCTAACCGAACCAAAGAATAAAATGACCGTTTTTTTCATTATGCAGAGACGGATGTATCATTTAAATCAGAAAATATCTCCTTCACCCATGATTCGACCGATTTATTATATAATTCGAGCATCTCTTTGTACTGGTCATAGTTGATCAGGCCGTTTATCTTCGCATCATGTAACTCCTGTTCAGCGATCTCTTTTATTTTCTTGTACATGCTTTCTTCCGAGTATCCCAGTTCGATAGCAATGCTCGACCAGGATAAGCCCTGTTCCCGTAAAGCGCTGGCCTTTTCCCAGGTTCCCAGCAGTTCGAAAACATCATCATAACTTTCCATTATCGGTAGTATATCTGAAACACTGACTGGAGAATTGGATATTACATCATTGAATATTTTGTTGATCCATTTCAATCCCGTATCACTGTAGTAGTCAATTTTATATTCCATTTTCTCCCGGCTCAGGAGACCAGCTGAATATCCTTCTTTCAACATCATTTCAATTTTGGCTACCAGGGCCGTATACATGCTGTCTGAAGTGTATCCAAGCTCGGTGGCAATATCAGACCATGCAAGGCCTTGTTCACTTAACGAATGAGCTTTGTCCCAGACCCCCAGCGCGTTAAATATATCCTCGACACAGTTTAGCACCGGCAAGTAGTCGTCAAGACTTCCCGGAGAATCCAGGCTGCTGTCGGCAAAGATCTTATCCACCCATTTTCTGGCTGAAGCGGTAAATTCCGAAAGCTTCTTTTTTAATTGTTCCTGGTTGATAAGCCCCTGTTCCAGGGCGTCTTTAAGTTCGCATTCGCCTGTCTCTTCGAGTTGTGCATACATACTGTCGGATGTATAACCTAACTCCATTGCCGTGCTGCACCATGAAAGACCTTTATTGCGTAATTCCATTGCCTGGTCCGATATACCCAGTAGTTTAAAAACATCTTCCTTACTGCAAATACTTGGGAGTATATCCGCTGGTTTTTCCGTAGTCACCTCTTTCTTGGAAGCGTTTTTAACGGTACCGGTCTCTTCATCAGTCTCCCGGGATGACTCTTTTGTAATCTGAATATTTACGGTTTCACCGTCCTTGGTAACAAAGGTTATCTCTCCTTCGACAGCATCAAGACGATTTAACAGATCTTCGAGCATTTCTGTCTCATCCTGAGTCGGTATTGAACAGGCGGAAGTAAAGAGTAATGATGAAAAACATAACAGGGAAATCAGGGTAAACCTGGAAAGAGTCCAGCACTTTTTCATATGCCATCACCTCCTGGAACGATGCAGTTTAT
>CAZBQL010000031.1:1788-30681 GCA_964493985.1 uncultured Dehalococcoidales bacterium | reverse complement strand
CGGAGATAAATCCGCACAGCCCGGGCAGGTTATCTTCATCCATCGATAAATCGAGAATCACCGCTCCTGAAAAACCTTCCGTAAGAACATCCAGCGCGTCATAATAATCAGGTATGGTCTGAACCCGGATATTCTCTTTCGCAAACGCCTTTCGACACATTAACGTGATGTCTTTGTCCCGGGAAACGAGGCTAATCCTGTTACTGTACATGACCCCACCTCTTTGATCGGGTGCTTTATCAAGCGTAGTTCACCGATGAGTTTTACGGTATTGATGATTATGAACAGTTATGAATAACATGTCAATACTCTTTCAGCGAACAATAATGATACTTGGGTGTACTATAGTGCAGGAACGCAATGTTTTTACGGAAAAGGCTTTTACTTGACTTTACAAAAACTTGAGACAAATCAGCATCTGTGTAAAAATAGAATGTCGAACAGGCAAAGAGTAGTATCTGCCTGTTAACCAGATACCTTAAAATTCATATAAATGAAGCTGAAACAACATAATAAGAGAGGAGGTCTTAAATGTTGAAAGGGTATGCAGGAAAGCTTCTATTCGTTAACTTGAGTACGGGAGTGATAGAGGAGGAAACGCCGGATGACAGTCTCTACCGGGACTATATCGGCGGGTACGGTCTTGGTGCAAGGGTGTTATATGACCGGATGAAACCGGGCGTGGATCCCCTGGGCCCGGATAATATGCTGGGAATCGTGACCGGAGCGCTTACCGGCACACCGACTCCTACCGGAGCCAGGTATGTGGCTGTTGCCAAGTCCCCGCTGACAGGAGGCTGGGGCGATGCAAATTCGGGAGGAGTATTCGGGCCGACACTTAAGTTTGCCGGATATGACGCGGTCTTTTTCACCGGGATATCGGAAAAACCCGTATACCTGCTGGTAGACAACGGTAAAGCTGAACTGGTCGATGCCGGAGAAGTCTGGGGGAAAGACTGTTATGAGACCGAAGAAGTACTGAGAAACAAGCACGGCAAAGGTGCGGAAGTCATCTGCATCGGTCCCTTTGGAGAGAAAGTGTCTCTAATCTCATGTATCATTAACGAGAAGGGAGCGGCAGCAGGACGCTCCGGTCTGGGCGCAGTTATGGGATCCAAACGGCTGAAGGCTGTAGTCGCGAAAGGCGATCAGAAGAGTCTCGAACTTGCGGACAGAGAGCGGATGATGGCCGCAAGAAAGCAGCATATCGATACTTTACGGTCGCCCGGTCCAGGTGGAGGGTCCATGCTCGATAATTTCCACACCTACGGCACATCTTCGATTACGGCCGGTTCGGCGCACAGTGGTGATACACCAATCAAGAACTGGGGAGGTATCGGGGTTGTCGATCTTCCCGACATCTCAACCCTGACCGGTGACGCGACGATAGAAAACCTTGACAAGCGGTTCGGCTGCTGGCAATGTCCGATCGCCTGCCAGGCTTCATTGAAAGCAGGGACCGGTGAATACAATTACCCGGCCGGTAACCGGCGTCCCGAGTACGAAACCCAGGCGACGTTCGGTCCATTATGCCTGAACAACAATAGAGAGTCTATTGCGATGGCAAGCCATATCTGTAACCTTTATGGAGTCGATACCATTTCCGGTGGCTGCGTGATAGCTTTCGCGATGGAATGCTATGAAAACGGGATCCTCACCAAGGCGGATACGGACGGCATCGAACTGACCTGGGGTAATCATAAGGCGATAGTCGATATGGCATGGAAGCTGGCAAAGAGAGAAGGACTCGGGGATATCCTGGCTGACGGTGTAAAGATTGCCGCGGAAAAAATCGGCAAAGGAGCCGACCAGTATGCCATACACATTGACGGGCAGGAACTCGGTATGCATGATCCGAAGCTGTTCGGCATGGGAGGTGAGACGGCTACCGCTCGATTCCACATCGAACCGACACCGGGACGGCACACGCAGAATTTCGGCCCTTCCAGTTTCTCAACCCATATCGTCAATGCGATCGGCTGCTGCCTGTTCGGTTTCATGGGACCAACCACCGGACTGATACCGGAATATATGGCAGGAGCTACCGGACTGGAGCGCTCAATGGACGAACTGCTGAAGTGCGGTGAAAGGGTGCTGGTGATACGCCACCTGTTTAACCTGCGCGAAGGCATTAATCCGCTTGAACGGAAAGTCCACCCAAGAATTATCGGAGACCCGCCGCAGAAAGAAGGACCCCTGGCTAATGTAAGTGTCGATGCCATGCAGCAGGCGTACTGGGCACTCGGCGCTCTTAACTGGGACATGCATACGACAAAACCCAAGAAAGAAAAACTTCTTGAACTTGGTATGGAGAAAGAGGCCGGAGAACTCTGGCCCGGCGGAAGGCCTTTCTAGAAAACTTCTGATAAAGTTTCCTCTCCCCACAGCAGTGGGGAGAGGAATGTTTTTATCGATATTAAGTGATGTTAATCAGAGATTTCCTATTTATAATACATGGTTACGTTGAAATGAGGAGGATGTATGGCAGAGAAAGATAAAGTCTATAAATATTTAAATCCGGTTGGAATCCAGGAACCGGTCGAAATGCACCCCCTGGCGCCGCGACTCGATACACTGGAAGGCAAGAATATTACCATGAGTGTCGGCGCCGGAGGAGAACAGGGAATCCTTATTCCGCTGGTAAAAATGCTTCCGGAGAGATTTCCGCAGGTCAACTGGAATATCAGCTACGCCGCCGCCCACATGACGAAAGAAGGCAGTGTGGCGCTTACCGAAGAGGAGATGAAGACCACGGATGCACTTATCCGGGGCGTGGTGTGGTGACACGGTGCTATATGGGAGCAGTTGCCCCATTTGTCAACGATCGAGAAAGCGGGAATCCCAAGCGTATTTATAATTTTCGAAGACCAGGATGAGTGCTGGAAACAGGCGTGCCGACTGAACGGTATGCCTAACCTCAGGCGCGTCTGGGGTTCGCGACATGTACCGGGACCGCAGGATGTAGCATCGTGGATTGACGACCTGCTGGATGCACTGGTAAGACCTCTGACTGAAGAGGAGAAGGATCCGCTGCCGCTGGATGTATCGAATCCACGCTATATTTTCGAAGGGACACTACTGGAAGCCCAGGAATTCTTCAAACAGACCGAAGATATTCCGCAACTCTATAATAACGCACCTATATGCAAATACACAGACGGTCTGCCAATAGTTCCCCCTACTGAAGAACTGGTCGAAAGAATGCTGAAAGGTACCAGTCACAAGCCGGATGAAATTATCCGGTACCAGGCCAGTCACCAGGTTGGTGACCGTCTAAGCCAGATGGGCAGTTCGGGTGTCAAAGGCGAACCGGTCTACTTCATGCCGATGCGACGCAAGGCTACCGTCGAGAAGATTGCGACTATCGGCGTGATGGCCGGGTGCGAACCGGAGCACATGCCGTTACTTCTTGCCATCGCGGAAGCAGGTGGCGGTTGTGGTGACGGACGCGGCGGTACCGGGTATATCGTCAGCGGCCCCTATGCCAAAGAGATAAGGATGAATTTCGATACTAATGTACTCGGACCGGGAAATCCGGCTAACCGCAGCATTGGACGGGCTGCCGAGCTGATGTGGCGAAACCTAGGCGGTAATATTCCGAATGTTACCAATTGCGGCGTCTGGGGTAACAGTCTTCATAACTGTTTCCCTGAGAATGACGACGCTCTTCCGCCGGGTTGGGCGACCATAAGGGAAGAGTATGATTTCGGTAAAGACGAAAGTGCAGTAGTTGCAATGAGGCTTGGTGAGACAATGCACAGGACCGAGTTTATGCCCGGCGGCTACCGTGAGTTCCAGAAAAGCGGCCATGGCGGTATCGGAAGACGCCTGGGAGTGAAGGGGATTCCCGGACCGCATAACTGGCTTGATTACTTCGTTAAAAGCCTGTGGGCAAACTGGGAAGGCGGTAAAACATTCTTCATGCTCCCTGAGATGGCACGCGACCTGCAATTGTACGGTTTCAAGACCAAGGACGAAGTATACGAATATCTCTATAAACAAAGTTTCATGACGGTCAGGGAATACCGTACCCACCAGAGACCAGATGTTACAACCAACGCATGGAGGGGTATCGAACCTACTTCGGGTAAACACTGGAAGGAACTGGATGATGACTATATGGTCCCGGCATGTCCGGACCCTTTCGAAAACTGCATCATCGTCACCGGCGGCGGTGAAGAGCAGACACTCTGGACTGACGGGCGGGGAGCGAATACCAATCCGGCATACAGCATAGACCTCTGGCGTTAGGATTCCAATGATAATTGAAAAAGGCTATCGGTTATGAGTAACATAATTGATAGCCTCTATATTTCGAAACAGATTCAACAAACCTGGATATTACCAGGCGAGTAAATAGCAGTATGGCAAGGGGGGAGAAATATGGCAGTAGATACTGATTTCGCAGAGGTCATAAGATTTCACGGGCACACCTGCCCTGGAGTCACAATCGGGTACAGGATGGCAAAAGCCGCAATGAAACGCCTTGCCGAAAAACGGGCAGAGGACGAAGAGATCGTGGCCATTGTTGAGAACAACGCCTGCGGGGTCGATGCAGTCCAGTTTCTTACAGGATGTACTTTCGGTAAGGGTAATTTTATCTTCAGGGATTACGGGAAGCAGGTCTATACCTTCTACAGCAGGAATACCGGCAAAGGTTACCGGGTGGTTTTTCACGGTAAGAATATCCCTGAATCAGTACGCGGGGACCGGGAGGCGATGACCCGATGGCTACTGGAAGCTGACGAGGAAGACATCATAGATGTGACCGAAGTTGATATCGAAGAGCCTGAACCCGCAGAAATAGTGCCAAGCGTCAGGTGTGAATATTGCGGCGAAATGGTCATGGGGACACGTACCGAAAAGGTAAAGGGTAAGACCGCCTGTATTCCCTGTGCCGATAAACAACTTAACCGCGTACAGGCTTTTTAGCAAAAGCGAATAGAAATGTGCCGGCAGCAGTATAAATAGCCAGGATCGTAAAAGCAAAATGGTAGTTGCCGTTCAGGTCGGCAAGCCAGGCAGTGAAGATCGGTGAAACAACGATAGCTATTACTACCGGAATGGAGGCGACTCCAAGTATAGAACCAATCGCCTTTCGACCGAAGTATTCAGCCCGAATCGAATTTTGAACCAGCCCCCTGGCTCCCCAGGCTACACCGTGGAATATCGTGAAAAGTACAATCTGGAACATCGTGGTTGCGTTTGCTAACAGCAGCAGTCCGATAGTATGCGATATCATACTCCCCACAAGCAACCAGCGTTTGTCCATCCGGTCGGCGAGAACACCGCCTATCAACCTTCCCGCTATCGACATGAACAGTAACAGACTTACAATGAACCCGGCGGATTCAAGCGACATATCCATTCGCTGAACAAGGTGTGGTGCCAGGTGAAGTGAAACGGCAGAGATGGTTAACACAGCGGAAGCATGCCCGGCTGCAATTAACCAGAATGACCGCGTTTTAAGGGCTTCCTGCAGGGTAAAGTCATCAGCACTCGGGAGTTCTACACCCGGGTCGGTTTTTTGTGTTTGAGTTTCCTGTGTGCCAGATTTACGTGATGCAGGTTTATCTCCATCAGGCAGATAACCGTATTTCTCCGGTCGCTGACGAAGCAGGAGGGCACAAAGAGTCCCGATTACGAGGATGGAAATTCCGGAAATCAGCGCCGTTGGTCGCCATCCGTTGTTGACAACACTCCATGCAACCAGGAGGATAATCAGACCGCCCAGGCCGTGACCGGCAGAAGCTATTCCCAAAGCCAGGCTGCGTTTCCGGACAAACCAGTTCAGGACAACAATCGAAATTGGCAAATAACCGCCAAGGCTGGCCCCGCAGGCAATCAGTGCGAATGAAAGGAAATAAGTCACAATTGAATGGACGGTGCTGAAAAAGATAAAACCGGCTCCAAGCATTACCATGCCGGATAAAACCAGCCTGCGGGGACCAAACTTATCGGAAAGCCATCCCTCGAATGGGGCCAGTATACCGTTAACGATATTACTTAAAGAGAAACCGGTACTCAACAATGTCCGGGTCCAGCCAAAGTCTTCCTGGAGTTGTAAAAAATAGACCGTAAATCCCTGGCCGAGCAGGCCTGAATTCAGGGACTGTAAAATACAGCCTGAAATGACTATCCACCAACCGAAAAAGATACTCTGAGTCCTGGTTTTAGCGAGGTTTAGTAAATTACGCATAGTGAGAATGGTATAAACCGAAAGCAGTATTCTCTATGCTATCACAGATAGCTTTCGAGTGTATAATTACGGTAAAGTTGGGGATTCAAGCTTGTAGCCGGTTGTCTGTTATCTTCTTTTAGCCTTTGAGGTGGTTAAAAATGCCCCGGACCAACTAGACTGTGGATTCTACTGATCTATCTACTTGAGAAAACTCAGCCAAACACGAAGACGGACATACCTCTATGCATTTTCCGCATAGCGTGCATTTTTCATTATCGAACTCAGGTATACCTCTTTGTGAGTTAAAGGTTATGGCGTCGTATTCGCAGGCATTAAGGCATTTCCGGCAGTGGATACATCCGGACTCACATTTTTCTCTTCCCGGCAGGTCTCTCAAAGCCTGATAATTACAGAGTAAGACAACCTTTGTTTGTGGAGGAATGAGATCGATCATATTCTGAGGACATTCGACAATACATAACCCACATCCGATACACTTTTCCCGGTCTATAACGGCAATCCTTTTTTCAGAATTTATACTTATTGCACCATGAGGACAGATTGCCACACAATCGCCGAGACCGAGGCAGGCATAAGGGCATTGTTTATATCCCCTGAGCAACTGGGCTGCACCTTTACAGGTAGTAACTCCGGAGTAGTCATATACGAGTTCAGACATGCCGTTACAGCGAATAACCGCTTTTCGGGCGATATCCGAAGAATCGATATTTATACCGAGCACATCCTCAAGCTGCTGAAGTTTTTCATTATCACCAAGTATTAAGCTACAGGGATTTTTAGATATATAATCTGCATCTCCGCTTAATATCCTGGCATAGCCAAAGCAGCTTGGATTGCCACAGGCGCCACAGTTCGCTCCAGGCAGTAATGACGATATCTGTTCAATTTTTTCAAGTCCCTTTACCTTCTGAGGAATAACCAGGTTGACTACATAAATCAATATACCGAGAGCAAGCCCGATTATTACCAGTACTATTATCGTTGTTGTCATTTAAACGATTCCTCCGAATCCAATAAAAGTCAAGCTGAGTAATACAGCCACCAGGAAAGCAATCGGTAAGCCTTTCATGGGTTTCGGTATATCGGCTATCTCCAATCTTTCTCTGATACCGGACATGATTATAAGTACAAGGGAGAATCCAACTCCGGCACCCAGCGCCGCAATAACACTACCGAAGAACCCATATCCCCCCAGTTCATTTATCAAAGCAATACCGAGTACCGCACAATTCGTAGTGATAAGCGGGAGGTAGATACCGAGGGCATTATAAAGAGTAAGGTTTGTCCTCTTGATGACCATCTCTACTATCTGCACCATGACAGCAATAACCAGGATATACATAACGATATTCATATAACCTATGTCATGAGGTATAAGCACCAGGTTGTTGATGAGCCATGTAATCGCAGAAGCTATGACCATGACCAGCGTTACGGCGATACCCATGCTAACTGCATTACCTATGTTCTTGGAGATCCCGAAAAACGGGCAGAGGCCAAGGAACTTGACCAGAATGAAATTGTTTATCAATGCCATGGTGACGAATAATACAAAGAGGTTTTCGTTCATTCTTTAAGCACCCCCAGTTGCCTGAATAAAGCCAGTAGCAGCCCTATCACCAGGAAAGCTCCGGGTGGAAGAATAAAGAAAAGCATCGGGTGGTCTCCCAGTACAGGAATTGTAAAGAGATCAACTCCGAAAAATGAGATACCCCCGGTACCGAGGGTCTGCCTGAACAGTGATATCAGTATAAGTGCCAGCATGAAACCGATACCGGCTCCAAGGGCATCGGCTATCGAGTACAATACGCGATTTCTGGAAGCGAATGCTTCCGCCCGACCTAAGATAATGCAGTTTACTACGATAAGCGGGAGATAAATACCGAGAGAATCATAAAGGCTGGGTACATAAGCTTCAAACATCAGTCCGATAATGGTAACGAAAGTCGCTATTATTACAATATAGGCAGGAATTCTAACTATGTTGGGGACGATATTCCTTATAAAAGATATTATGATATTCGAACCCAGGAGAACGAACAGGACGCCCACGCTCATACCCAGGGCATTGTCCAGGCTGACACTTACAGCCAGTGAGGGACAAAGGCCTAAAGCAAGTACGAATACGGGATTAGAGATAATGATTCCCTTAGCCAGTTCTTTCCAGAATTTACTCGTCCCGATCACCTCCTTTGCCGAATAATTCCTGTACTTTCTCAAGAGCGGTAGTCCTGACGGCATCGGCTACCGCTTTCGAACTGATCGTAGCCCCGGTAATCGAGTCGATCTTTCCGCCGTCAAAATTCATCTCCGAGTCAGCTATATCAAGGTCGATATACTGGTCCCTGTATTCATCCTCGACTATCCTGGCTCCCAGACCGGGACTTTCAGAATGCTTGATAATATTAATACCTTTTATCGTGTTCTCATCTTCCAGTCCGACCAGTATATCGATATATCCGCCGTAACCTTTTCCCTGGGCTATATAAGCATACCCTATGATGTCTGTATCATCATATACCACGTAAATTTCGTCGGTAAATTCATAACGATTCATATCGGGGAACATCTCAGACAGCATCTCGGTAACTCTAAGTTCTCTCTGTTCTTCACGTTTTGCTTCGGTAATATGATTGGTGAACGTAAGAAGGCTGATAGATATCAATACAACCAGTGTTATGAATACAATCGGGTAAAGTTCCTTTATTTTACGCTTCACTTTTTGCCTTCTTCACCAGACCATAAGGTCTGGTCTTGAGGTACCTGTCTATGAGAGGTGTAAGTGCATTCATAAATAATATCGAGAAACATACGCCTTCAGACATCCCTCCATATACGCGTATTACCGTTGTAATAAGGCCGGCACCAATACCGAAAACTACTTTGCCTCTACGCGTGAGAGGCGATGTAACATAATCGGTTGCCATAAAGAATGCTCCCAGCATCAATCCGCCGGACAGTATATTATATAATACATCTTCTCTGAGAATGAGAGTAAACAAAGCTACCGTTCCGATATAAGCGACGGGTATCCTCCAGTCGATTAATTTAAGCACTATAAGGATTATCCCGCCAATGATTATGAGAAGTGCCGATGTTTCTCCAAGCGAACCGCCGGTATTTCCTATCAGCATATCACCGTATAATGCAGCTTTGCTCCCTTCCCAGACAAAACGTTCACCTAACGGGGTGGCAGTAGTTATGGCGTCGGGGGAAAATCCTGAGGGTAAAATCCAGGTTGTCATCTCAGCCGGAAAACATAGTGTAAGGAAAGCCCGGGCGCCAAGGGCAGGATTGAAAATATTGTGACCAAGTCCGCCAAATGATTCCTTGACAATGGCGATAGCAAACACAGAACCGATAACTGCCATCCATACAGGCAGTGAAGGCGGAAGTACCAGAGCCAGCAGTAGGCCGGTGATAACCGCGCTCCCGTCCATACGAAAAGGTCTTTTCCTTAGTTTCTTTATGCCGTATTCTGTCGCTAATGATGTTAAAATGCAGCCAATAATCAGGAATATAGCCCGGGTACCGAAGAAATATATCGCAGCTCCCGTCGGCAGCAGCAAGGTGAGAATAACAGTATACATTATTCTGTTTATGGAGGTTTCTCTCCAAAGATGCGGGCCCGGCGAAACCAGGAGTTCGTTTGTATCACTCATTACCTGGCTTTCCTCTTGTTTATTTCACTCTTCGCTACTTTAATGTACTGCGTTATCGGGATATTCGCCGGGCAGGAATAGCTGCAGCAGCCGCACTCAAAGCAGTCTTCGATATGTTCTTTAGTGCACTCTTTATACAATCCTGCCTTAACGTATTTTACATAATTCGTAGGCATCAGGTGCATCGGACAAACATCCAGGCAGGTGCCGCAACGTATACAGTCGTGTTCCTGGATATGCCTGCCACGCTTGACGAGAATGCAGTTGGTTCCTTTGGTAACAGGGAAATCAAGGTCGAACTGGGAGATACCCATCATCGGACCGCCCATGATTACCTCGTTGGCCGTGTCCTCCATTCCGCCGCAATACTCGATCAGGTCGACTATCGGTGTGCCAATCCTGACAAGCAGATTTTTAGGATTCCTGACCATACCGGTGACCGTTACAACTTTTTCGATATAGGGCTTATTTTCCAGGACTGCTTCGTGGATAGCCTTGGCGGTACTGACATTCTGGACAATAGTACCGACACCGGTAGGCAGTCCCCCTATGGGTACCTGTCTGCCCAGAATTACCTCGGTCAGTATTTTTTCACCGCCCATCGGGTAAGTGGATTTCAACGGTACTATATGGAAAATACCTTTGAAACCCATCATTTGTATCAGACCTTCAAGATGTTCGATAGCATCCTGTTTATTGTCTTCGACAGCTATAAAGATGTTTTCAGGTGATAATAATCTCCTGATGATATTGAGACCCGAAAGTACCTTCGCTCCGTATTCCAGCATTACCCTGTGGTCGGAAGTGACCCATGGCTCGCATTCACAGCCGTTGAGAATAACGGTATCGATCCTGGTGTCGGCAGACGGCGAAAGCTTAACACGGGTAGGGAAAGTGGCTCCGCCGAGTCCGACAAGTCCGTTCTCGCCGATCTTTTCGAGGATTTCTGCGTTCGAAAGAGAATCAAGGTCCTTTGGTGGTTCTACCTCTACATGGTTATCTTCGCCATCTGAGGTGATTATCACTGCACCTACCGGTTGACCGGTAGGTGGGTTTACCAGGCTGATCAGGCTGGTAACCTCGCCGGAGATAGACGCATGAACAGGTGATTTTACAAATCCTTCGAAATCGCCTATTTTTTGTCCGGCAAGGACTTTATCACCTCTCTTCACAGTCGGTGAACACGCAGCACCGATATTCTGCTGCATGGAGAGTACTACTTTTTCAGGTAATGGCATAACCTCGATTGGGCTTCCTGCGGTGATTTTGTTATGACCGATCTGTATACCGGTCGAAGCTTTTTTCTTTTTTAGAATTATCCTTGATATATCCAAATTCATTACTCTTTAACCATGTACTGTGACAGTCCGGAAGACTGGTGTATATTCCGGGAGGTGTCGACTATCAGCGCCTCAACGTCATCAAGTTTTTCGACAAGATTCATACCATCATCAGGACCAAGAACGAATACTCCGGTTGCCATGGCATCAGCCTGCGTACCACTCTCGGCAATTATCGTAACGCTAATACATTCATCGGCCGAAAATCCTGTTTTCGGATTGATGATATGATGTGCAGATTTATCGGGGTTAAAATAGCGTTCATAATTTCCGGATGTAGTAACAGCCATGCTGTCTACCACAAAACCGGCCAGGCTCTGAGTCGTATCATCGGGATTGACCAGTGCTATCTCCCAGCCTTTTCCTCCCGGCTTGGTTCCCAGCGTCCTGATATCACCCCCTGCGTTTACCAGGGCATGATTAATTCCCAGATTTTCTAAAACCGCAAGCGCTTCGTCAGCTGCGTAGCCTTTTGCGATTCCACCGAGGGTAATGCTGCTGCCTTCTTTCAAGCCGATAGAATTACCATCCAGTATAATACGATCGCTTCCGACCAGATTCATCGCGGTATCGATTGCTGAAAGCTGATCGGATTCGTCCATCTCCCAGAACTGCTTTTCAGAGTCAGGATCATATTCCCAGAGATCGAGCAGCGGCTGGACGGTGATGTCGAAACAGCCATCGGTTATTCCATTATACTCAAGTGATAACTCAATCAATTCGTGTAGTTCTTCAGACGGATCAGCGAGGTATCCGGTCTCGTTCAACCGGTAGGCTTCTCCTTTGCTGTCCCAGGTGGTAGCGATGGTCTCTATTTCTTCCATGCGGGTAAATGCCGCATCAATCGATCCTTGTCCCGTATCCGGACTTGCATATATCACAACCGTGACAAACGTATCCATAAGGGACCGGGTTTCCTCGAATCTCTCCAGTTGTTCGCCGGTACAGCTAGCGGGAACCAGCAATATAATACATAATACCAGGCTGAAGAGGATCGCTATGGAGGATTTCTTCAACGTGGTGTTCCTTGAAGATGGAAATAATAATATAAGGTATTCACATTACGAAAATTCCCATTTACTTTATAGTAGACGTTCGATGTATAACTATACGGCATTGTAGCACTATATCAATACATTTTCCACGTGGGAAATTAGTGTTTCAGACTTACAATGTTTCAGTACAAAATGCCTTGATGGATATCCATCGAGGCATTTTGTAAGAAACCAGGTTATATCAGGAGTAATCTTATTTCGGCAGTTTAGCCAGTCCGTAATTGGACGGCATTACACCGGTCGGACAGAGTTTATAACATTCTCCGCAAGCCAGACATTCATTGAAATCGGCACCCGGAAGGAACATGACTTCTCTTTCCGTACCCCTTCCGATGAACCCGAGCATATTTTTCTTCGCAATTTCCCGGCAGTAACGTACGCACAAACCGCAGAGAATGCAGTACGTCGGCTCTATCTCGAACTTATCCCTGTCTATTCCGTATTTCACAGCGTATTTCTTTATATCCTGAGCACCCGGAGCCCGGCGCCACATCATTTCGAGGATCATCTTACGTGTTTTTACGACAGGTTCGGACTCGGTCTTTACCACAAGACCTTCCTCCACCGGATAAACGCATGATGTGACCAGTCTTGAGTTCTTCCCTTTCACTATTTCCACCGTGCATAAACGGCAGCCGCCATAAGGCGTAAGGTTTTCGTGGTAGCAAAGGGTAGGAATATCGATGCCAGCCATTTTAGCGGCTTCCAGGACAGTCATCCCTTTAGTGGCTTTTATCTCTTTTCCATTGATGGTCAGGGTAACTTCTTCCTGTACAGGTGCCGCTTTTCCAAGGGCTTTCTCTTTAGCGGGAGTTGGTTTTATCTCGACCTGTACCGGTCCGAGTGATCTTTCGATTACTTCCTCCAGATAGTTGAGATCGAATGGTTTCGGGAGATAATCGATGGCGCCCCTCTTTACAGCTTCAACAGCGGTCTCGACCGAAGGATATGCTGTTATTATTATTCCCTTAATGGTTGGTTGTTTTTCTCTCGCTTCCTTCAGTACTTCGAGTCCATCCTTTCCGGGTAGTCTGAGGTCCAGGATGACCAGGCCGAATTCCTGTTCAGCAACAGTTTTCATAGCCTGTTCCCCATCTTCGGCTGTATGAACATCATACCCAACGTCTACCAGCCAGTCTCTCACTGATTCGCGTAATACTGTTTCATCTTCCACAAGCAGGATAGGTTTTACATTTTTTGCACTCATTTCTCTTCTCCTTTACCTCGCTCCTGCGATTTCAACCGGTTTTCCTCCGGATAGTTTTATTACAGCACCGAATCTCTCGGGGCAAACCTCAAGACAGGTGCCGCATTTCGTGCATTTCGCCTGGTTAATAGTATGCGGCTTCTGTTTCTCACCGCCGATAGCATTCACCGGGCAATTCCTGAGGCATATGCCGCAGCCTTTACACTTGTCAACCTGGATATTGTATGAGATGAGACTCTTACAAACACCGGCCGGACAGCGTTTTTCTTTAATATGAGCAATATATTCATCCCGGAAATATTTCAGGGTACTGAGAACCGGATTAGGGGCGGTTTGACCGAGAGCGCAGAGAGCAGCTACCTGGACCGTACCGGCTATCTCTTCAAGTTTTTCGATGTCTCCTTCTTCTCCGTTGCCGGAACAGATACGATTAAGAATTCTAAGCATCAGGTGAACACCCTCCCGGCAGGGAGTGCATTTTCCGCACGATTCATCAGTAAGAAAATCGAGGAAATATCGGGCTACATCGACCATGCAGGTTGTCTCATCCATCACGATCATCCCGCCGGAACCCATCATTGAACCAATCCTGGAAAGTTCGTCGAAGTCTACCTTGATATCCAGCATACTCTCGGGTAGAACACCTCCTGACGGTCCGCCTGTCTGTACCGCTTTGAACTTTTTACCACCCGGGATACCGCCACCGATGTCATAGATAATCTCCCGAAGTGTTATGCCCATCGGGACTTCAACCAGACCGGTGTTATTTACCTTTCCTACCAGCGAGAATATCTTGGTCCCGCTGCTATTCTCGGTTCCGATAGACTTAAACCAGTCGGCGCCGTTATTGAGAATGAGTGGCACCGTTGCCCATGTCTCCACGTTATTAAGGTTACTTGGCCTTTCCCAGATACCACTAACCGCAGTACGAATGTATTTTGGTCGCGGTTCGCCAACGTTACCTTCGATAGCTGACATCAAAGCGGAGGATTCTCCGGAAACGAAAGCCCCGGCACCCTTGTGAACTGCGACATCGAAGTTGAACCCACTTCCCATTATATCGGTACCGATGAATCCGTACTCACGAGCCTGTTCGAGAGCTACGTACAGGTTCTCAACAGCCAGCGGATATTCCTGGCGTACGTAAACATAACCCTGGTTGGCGCCTATGGCATAACCACCGATTATCAAGCCCTCCAGGACACTGTGTGGATTTCCTTCAAGGAGACTTCGGTCCATGTAGGCACCCGGATCTCCTTCGTCAGCGTTTACTATCACGTATTTAATATTTCCAGGAGCATTGCGAGTGGTTTCCCATTTCACACCCGCTGAAAATCCACCGCCACCGCGACCACGCAGGTTTGCTTTCTTTACTTCATCTATAACCTGTTCGGGAGTCATGCCTGAAAGAACTTTACTCAGAGCGGAATATCCTCCGAGAGCCAGGTAGTCTTCTATGTTCTGGGGGTCAACGTATTTATTGTTGCCGAAAACAATCCGGTTCTGCAGTTTATAGAAGGGAATGTCACTTTCATGCGTCAGTTTCTGTCCGTTTTCATCTTCGTAAAGAAGTCTGTCGATAATTTTGCCGTTAAGAAGTGTTTCCGAGACTATCTCAGGTACATCTTCAGGCTTTACACGAAGATAACATATCTCTTCAGGGAAGATAACAACGATCGTTCCCCTTTCGCAGAAACCATGGCATCCGGTACTTCGCATAGTAACCTTGTCCCCAAGGCCCTGCTTGGCGATCTCTGCAGCAAATTTGTCGTATACGTTTACACTTCCGTAAGCGCGGCATCCCGTACCGGAACAGATTGTAACTGTGAGTTTGGTGTTGTCACGTTTTTTGAGGATATCTTTTCTGATGTTTTCAAGGTCTTCCCTTGATTTTACCTTTACTGCTTCTTTTACAGGATTTCCAGCTACCATTACACTACCTCCTTTTCCTGTCTGAAAGATTCGAATAATTCCTTTAGTTCTTCAATCGATGGGTTGCTGTAGTATTTTTCATCTATCATCATTACGGGACCGAGAGCACAGCAGCCCAGACAGTTCACCGTACTCAAACTGAACTGGAGGTCCTTTGTAGTTCCTCCGGGATTTATCTGTAATGTGTTGGTAACCCTGTCCAGCAGTCGCGGTGCCTCCCGGACGTGGCAGGCGGTTCCCATGCAGACGGATACAAGATGGCGTCCTTGTGGTTTCAGGCTGAATGCTTTATAGAAAGTAGCAACGTTATAGATTCGTGTTAACGGGACCGCCAGTTGTCTACTTACCCAGATAAGCGCATCCTCCGGTAAGTAATTGTTCTGAGCCTGGATAGCCAGCAGCATCTGTATCAAAGCAGAACTGCTGTTCTCATTCCTGATATTCTCCGGAACACTCAACGGAATGTCCGGTCCTGTAATTATCTTGTCTTCATCCTTTCTTGGTTTGATTTCGACCTGGACCGGTCCCAGAGCTTTCTGTATCGATTCTTCCAATACGTTGAGATTATAGGGTTTTACAATATAGTCGACAGCCCCTTCTCTCATCACCTCAACCGCCGACTGCACCGAAGGATAAGCGGTAATGACTATACCCTTGAGTTCCTCCTGAATCGTTTTCGCCTGGCGCAATACTTCCAGGCCATCATTTCCCGGTAAACGCAGATCAACGATAATCAGACTGAATTCCCTGCTGTTCAGAGTGGCTATTGCTTTTTCCCCATCTTCAACAGTCTCGACGTGGTAACCTGAATCAGTCAACCAGTCTCTAAGGGAGTCTCTGACTATTTCCTCGTCTTCCACAACCAGGATCCGGTTTGTCTTGTCAGATACTTCTGCCATATAAACCTCCTTTTTGTATAACATCCCTAAAGTTAGTTAATGCAATTTTTATGCCAAAAAAATGACTGCCTGAATCAGAGCAGCCATAACAAAACGGGAGTGGTGCGTTATTCAGAGTGTAAATATACTAAACAGTACCTGTCTTATTCCTTTACATCTATTTTGTATTTTTTTACCTTATTATATAATGTGACACGCGATATCCCGAGAATTTTAGCCGCATGGGAGTAATTTCCTCCCGTGTCATTCAGAACATCCCGAATATGCCGGGTTTCTACTTCTCTCAAAGTATAATCAGCCGGCGATGATATCACCAGCGGAGAGTTCTTCTGCAACAGATCTTTAAGCTGGATTACTTCTTCCTGAGCGAGGATCACAGCTCTCTCGATGGTATTTTCAAGTTCACGTACATTTCCCGGCCAGGGATATTTAAACAGGAATTCTGTCACTTCCTTGGAAAACCCCGTAACTTTTTTCATATTCTCGATGGTAAACTTTTTAAGGAAGTGTTCAGCCAGGAGCAGGATGTCCTCGGTCCTCTCCCGTAAAGGTGGGAGATCAATAGTCACAACATTTAACCGGTAATAAAGATCTTCACGAAATTTATTATCTCTAAGGGCAACCTGGAGATCGCGGTTGGTTGCAGAAACGAGACGTACGTCGACTTTTATGAGTTCGTTTCCTCCCACCCTGGTGAATTCTCTTTCCTCAAGGACTCTGAGAAGGTGTACCTGGATATTCGGACTCATTTCACCTACTTCATCGAGAAAAAGAGTGCCGTTGTGAGCAAGCTCGATTTTTCCTTTCCTCCGCATACTCGCTCCGGTAAAGGCGCCTTTTTCATGGCCGAATAATTCACTTTCAAGAAGACTTTCCGGCAGAGCAGCGCAACTCACGGCCACGAATGATCGCTTGCTACGTGGGCTGTGGGAATGTATAGCTCGTGCCACAAGTTCCTTTCCCGTTCCGCTTTCACCTGTTATCAGAACGGTCGCGTTGCTGTTGGCGACCACCCTTGTTAATTCTATTATCTGTCTCATCTTTGGACTTCGCGTGACTATATCATCAACCTTATCCCTCTCATCCAGTTTTTCCTGTAAACTGAGATTTTCCTGGACAAGTTTCTTATGATCAACCAGCTTGTCCAGTAACAATGTAATCCTTTCCAGCGAGAACGGTTTTTCAATATAGTCATAGGCACCTTCTTTGATAGCCGAAATAGCGGTAGCGATACTGGCATAGGCAGTCATAACGATAACCTCAATATCAGGCTGAATCTCTTTAGCTCTCCTGAGAAACTCGATGCCGTCGATTCCGGGCATAACGAGATCGACGATAGATATCACAGGATTTTCGAATTCAAGGATTTCAAGACCTTTTGTTGCGTTTTCCGCAGTCAGTATTTCATATCCCTCGTCATTAAGCCAATCACGCAGAGAATCTCGAATTATGGGTTCATCATCAACAACAAGTATCTTTACTTCATTACTCATTTGTTACCGGCAATATTACCGTAAAGGTAGTGCCCTCCCCCTCGGTACTTTCTACATTTATTCGACCTTTATGATTTTCAATAAGGCCATGCGCTACCGCCAGGCCAAGCCCCACTCCTTTATTCGCATCTTTCGTGGTAAAGAACGGCGTAAAAAGAGAGTACATATTTTCTTCGGATATACCACATCCGGTATCTTTCACTTCTGCGTATATTAAGTTGTTTTCAAGCCATGTGGTTAGTTTTAGTGTCCCTGAATCCGGCATAGCCTGGATAGCATTAATAATTAGGTTAATGAATACCTGCTGGAGTTGATCGAAGTCAGCCATTATTTCTGGAAGCTGCGGGGCCAGTTCCTGGCGGACTTCAATATGCTGCAGTTTTGCGGAGTGTGACGCTATCTCCAGCGATTTGGTTATTACATCGTTGATGCTAACAGGCCTCATGCTTGGTGGCGACTGCCGGGCAAAATCAAGCAGACTGCGTATCAGCTTGGTACTGCGAATCAGTTCGGTTTCCATTTTCGATAGATACTCTTGCGCGGTTTCTTCATCGTACTTTCCTCCGGCTATCTTTTTCTCCAGAAGCTGGGTGTATGTTAGTACTCCTGCAAGAGGATTATTCACTTCATGTGCTATGGAAGCTGCCATCTGACCAAGTGAAGAGAGTTTTTCAGTCCTTATCAAGCCCTGCTGAGTTGTTTTCAATTGTCGGAGGACATAAGGCCAGCACATCTCGATTTCAGCCATTCCCGTGCAGATTGATTCGGCAAGATCACGGCACGAACTGTACCCGCAAGCACCACAATCGGTTCCTCCGAGTGCAAGAGCGATTTTAAAAACTTCCTGCTCATCATACGGCAGAGGAGTTAGCTGGCTCGATGTGAAATGCCGTCTCAAGTTGATTTCCGAATATCTGTTTAGATCGCCCGGTGTAAGTTTTGATATATTTTTACTTCTTGCATGTCGGGCTACCAGTTCTTTCCTTCTCGGCGTACTCAGGTCATTGTTTATCGAAGGTCCACCAATACATCCGTGACAGAAATATATATCGGCGAAATCAGATGTAATCTCACCTTTGGCAAACTCATCAGTGATTTTTACTACGTAATCTCTACCGTGAACACTGATTACATCATTATTCAGGACGTTATCTTCGAGACCGATTACCCTGAGGAGTCCGTCCGATATTGAGAAAAGCCGTCCAATCTGGGATGACGGACCGTCAAAATCTTCTTCCGGCATTCGATCCGGCAATATTCGCCTCGTATCCATCATAGATTTGAGTTCTGTAAATGTAATCACACCATCTATCACTCCTGCAACATCAGGATCAAGACTCTCAGTCTTTTTCGTAACACAGGGACTGATAAAGACAACGCTGGCTTCCGGATTGTGGATTTTTTTTATAATCCGTCCCGTTGCTATCATCGGTGAAACTACAGGTAC
This sequence comes from uncultured Dehalococcoidales bacterium, assembly GCA_964493985.1. Taxonomy (GTDB): domain Bacteria; phylum Chloroflexota; class Dehalococcoidia; order Dehalococcoidales; family UBA2162; genus MGML01. The sequence goes on along the minus strand of CAZBQL010000031.1, from coordinate 11,444 downwards.
GATGTTATTAACAAGAGACGGGTGGTATTTTCTTATATACGTAACAACGGCAGGGCAGTTTGATGAAATAGCCGGTTTAACATGCGATTCCTGCAGATAATGAGCGTATTCGACACCTACCAGTTCTGCCGCGAATGAATCCTCCATGACTTCGCTGAAACCCAGTTTCTTCAAAGCTGCGACAAGCTGTCCTGACGTACAGTCCAGAAATGCAGCCGGAAAAGCGGTAGATATTACAGCGATGGTCTCAGTCGTCTTGTTTAACAATTGCCATACTTTCTCCACGTCACTTTCTGCTACTTTGGCTTTAGCAACGCAAACATCGATACAGTTACCACAATCGATACAGCGTTCTTTCACAACCTCAGCGAGACCATCTCTGATCCTGATCGCTTTTACCGGACAATTGCGGACACAGGCATAACATCCCGAGCAATTCTCACGCACACTATAAATGATGCTCATTTCTATCTTTTACCTTTCAATCCGATACATTTTGGCTTGATACGCAGTTCTTTCCTCAATACCGATATCGAGCGACGTGAAATATGGACTCCGAACCTGTCTCTGATTTTACGACTTATGGCTTCATCTGATTTCAATCCGGGTTCTTCTTCCAGCATTCGTTTTAACAGTTCCTTCTTGAAAAAATGCAGGTTCGGTAATAAATTCCTTATTGGTATTTCTTCGTCCCATGGTGCAATTATACTCTTCATTTGCATTGCTCGACTTACCGAACTTGGTGCCGCATCAATATTTTGGGCAAGCTCTTTCTGGCTGAACGGAAGAAGACTGTTCTGCTTACCGCTTTTCATGTAAAGTGCTTGTTTATTGATAAGAGTGACAATTATATTCTGGAGAATATTCTTCCGGTTATTAATGAGTTCAAGTTTTCTCAGTAGTTTCCTTACTTCGGATATATCCCTCTTATCAAGGGTATGGCTTTCCAGGAGATCTTCAATCTTTTCATAATCGATAATGTAACGTCCGCGTGCATAGACAGGCGATAAATAATTAATAGTAAAGCCATCTCCATCGAGTCCGATAGACGCCAGGCAGGTATACGCCAGCATTTGAGTACCCGAATCAGGTGGATGATAGAACGTGCTGAGAACCGATAAGTCATTCACCAGAGTATTGATAGTATTTATTTCAGAAATCCTGATATTGCATTCAAACGAAATCTCCTCGAATGAGTAATTCTCCTGAGGAAAAAGGAAATATTTCTTGAATTTTTCGTCACCTATATTCCTGATTATCTCTAAAATACCAGGTTGGCTGGCGATTAATGCTTCAATATCCAGAGAACTGCTGCCTGACACAGGATAATTCTCGATATCAGTAGATAGAGAATTGAAATCAGTACCAGTGTACCTATGGTAATGTAGCAGTTTTTCTTGCCGGTAAAGTCGATTGAATAGTGGATCTTTTTCAATTTCAGAAATCAAATTGTGAAAGTCGTAGTCGGACATTTGCAGCAGTTCAGCCTGCTGCATCACAACAGTCTGAGTCATGAAAGGCTGCATCTTCAAGGATTGTGTTTGCAATAAATACTGGCTTGCCATCTGTTAAAATATTATACTCCAGAAAAACTGTAATGTTCAAGATTTGTACAAAATATTAATATTTATTCGGCTATTACTATTTAAATGAAGCTCACAGGATGGACAATAGGCTGCGCTGACAGTTGACCTTAAGCACAGGAAAGTATATAAAATAAAAAGTTTTCATTATTCAAATGAATTAATGGAGGAGAGTTTAAATGGAAAAGAAAAAATACTGGAGAAATATTATCAAAGGACCGTTTTTCAAAGATACAGAACCGGGAATGACGGGCATGTCCATATTCGCCCATCATAATGAGTTTAGAAACGGCACTACTCTTGGATACCACTGCATAAACACTAATTATGAAGCTTCTATGCCCCACTCGCATGATTTTCACGAGCTGCTTTGCTTCATCGGCGGAAATCCTGAAAACATCGACGACCTGGGCGCGGAGATCAGTATCTGTCTTGGCGAAGAGCAGGAAGAGCATATAATCACCAGTGCAACGGTTGTTTCAATTCCGCCGGGACTTCAACATTGCCCTTTGAAAGTTAAGAAAATTACCAAGCCTTTCGTATTCCTGGAGATATCGACTACGACGGGATATACAAACAATATGGGAGAATCTGCCGAAGTCCTGCTGAATCCGCCCACTGAGCCACAGGGTAAGGCAAAGATAGTAGAGGAGAAGAAAGCCGAACCTGAGAATTAAAATCTTTCAACTTGTGTCCCTCCAATGAATATCTTTGTGCCCGTGATACCTATGAAACCTCCGAAAAAGTTCCCTCTCTCCACCGCGGTGGGGAGAGGGTCAGGGTAAGGGGGTTACGCTCAAATCGTTACTTTTCACCTCCCGACGACACACAATCGTGTTAGTTACTTCAACCGGCAAGTTCAGTACCAATCTGAAATGTTTTTGTAATGTTTTATTAATGTTTGCCTGCTGTTCTTTACCAATTTTTAATGTCTCAGGTGTATATTGAGTACGAGGTTGAAGATGGTTTTTAATGTTGGGTTAGTCCTCAGATTTATACAAGTCTCCCATGTAACACTGTCGGGTTCTTTAGCGTAATAATATAGTGAACTCTATATTTGGAGGGGCAACAGAAGATGGAACTTAGTATTGGTGAAAAGATAATTTGCAGAGATGAAGATTGTGGTGGAGTGTACTTTATTGGAGAGATCGTGGATATATGGCGAAATAGCAAAGAAATGGTAACTGGCTATTTCGCGGCACTTAATTCAGGAAAATATGTAAATATTAATCCTGATAACATCAAAGTGGCTTTCAATCAATAATTAATCTGATTCTTATTAATAATTTAAGAAATACAAAATTTCATTTTCTTTCCTATCATCTTGAAATGCACTTCCGGTAACCACGTAATGCCTGGATATAATCCTTTAATCTCTACTATTTCTCCACTAATCCGTGCCAAAATGTCACCTATTTGATATGTAACAGAAGAATGGTATTGGTATACCCTATACATGAAGCACGATGGTTATTGACTAATATCGGAGGTACTCGGGAGATGGTTATCAGTTACGGTGATAGGGTTGTTATTAAAGATAATGACGGTGAGTACTTGAATGGTACAATAGTTGACATCTGGAGAAATAAGACAAAAGAAATAACTGACTACATTGTGCAATTCGATTCTGGAGTATCAGTTCGTATAAAACCACAGAATCCTAACTGGTGTAAATTGGACGATTATAGTTATCTTTATACCTTAAGCAAAGCCGAGTGCGTATAATGCTTGATTTAATCCTTGATAGCTAATAACGCCTATACAGTAAACACCGGAGTTAACATGGGGGGTATATTATATATACATCCCATATTTATTTACCCATGGATTACCCATCGAAGTAAAGACGATTTCCAATAACCACGCTCGCATTTTTTTAGATTACCATGACCTTTCATAACTACTATTTTTTGGAATTTCAGGTTCAGAGGGTGTTATAATATTTCTCAGGTTTGAATACCACTAACGCATATATGTTCAAGCCTTAAAAAATCAGGAGAGCTGTGTATGAACGATTCAAAAATCACTGTACTCGATCCCAGAGGGCAGCCTACGGGGAAGTTCGGCAGGCGCGGCGAGCCGGGATCGGAAATGATGTCCATATTCGATCCGAAGACCCAGCCTGTCATGGACATTAATGACCTGCCAAGACGCATGGCTGAGCGTCTTGATACTCTTGAAGGTAAGACTATCTATCTTGTCGATACCGGCTTTGCCGGTTCAAATGAGTTTTTACAGGAAGTCCAGGAGTGGTTCGCAAAAAATATGCCTGATGTTAAGACTGTACTTCATGTAAAAGCAGGCAACACATTTGCGGATGATCCCGAAACATGGATGCTGCTGAAAAAGGAAGCCGATGGTGTTGTGTTCGGAGTAGGTGGCTGAGATGGCTGTTCGGCGAGTCTCGCCGAATTTTCCAGAACAATAGAAGGTGACTACGACCTTCCTACCGCACCAATAGTCACCTCACGTTTTGCCGATTACGTCCTGAGAGACGGACGATCTCATGGCATGCCGCTACGCTGGTCCTTCCCTCCGTATCCTGTAGCCTGGGTTCCGAGAGAAACACTTCACGAGTATGTTCAGGGAAATGACCCGATTACGGGTGTTCCACTGATGCAGGAGATAGTTAATGCTCTCACCAGGCCTTTAAGTAACGCAGAAAGGAACCCGGTAATACCCAGGAGAGAGAAAAGACCCCGTTTACTGGAACCGGATACAGAAGAAAACCTTCACAGGTATTTCCTTGAGAACGGCTGGACCGATGGTCTCCCGATAATTCTCCCCACGGAAGAGAGAGTAGCAGAGATGCTGACCGGCACTGACCACGATCCCCAGGAAGAAGTGGGAATGATGACGGTTACGACCCACGAGGAGATGAACTCGTACACCGTGGAAAAGGTTGCTGTCTGCGCGGTAATGGCCGGAGCCAGACCGGAACATTTACCGGTCATCCTGGCGATAGCAGAAACGAAACACCCCAATATGCCGAGTTCAACCGGTTCATACGGAAGTATTGTAATGGTAAATGGCCCGGTAAGAAACACAATCGGTATGAACTGCGGCGGTGCCGCTCTCGGGCCTTTTAACTACTCAAACGCCGTAATCGGTCGCGCCTGGACGCTGATGACCATCAATTTCGGCGATGCCCGGGTTGGTGATACATTCATGGCTACCATTGGCAACGGTCTCAGCTTCACCAACCAGTGCTGCTGTGAAAACGAGGAGCGAAGTCCTTTCGAACCTTTCCATGTCAGAAAAGGCTATAAACCGGAAGAAAGTACAGTCAGTATCTTCAGGGGATGGAATGTGATGACACTCGGAATGGGGAGTGGCGAACAGATAGCCCAGAGAATAAAGAACATGGGAGGTATGGGCACATACACCTTTGTATTCGATCCGCTGGCTGCCAATACGATTAAAAATGATGGATATGAAACTCCCGAACAACTCAGTGAATGGATATGTAAGAGTATCGATTCGCAGTGGTTGAGACCCGAAGGGATCAATTTTGTCGTAGTCGGCGGGGAGACAAATCCCATCTGGCAAAGCACGGATTACAGGCATTATGCAATAACCGGGATAGACAAGTGGATTCCCGAAGCTGGAATAAAACTTGACGAAAAGCCTCTCCGTATGCCTCTCGGCCTGAAGTGTGCCGATGGCTCGTGCGGAATAGACCTGTAAATAGAGAATAGGAGTTGACATAATGGAGAACGTAAGAGGTAAAGTTGCATTTATCACGGGTGGTGCCAGCGGTATAGGACTCGGCACCGCGAAAGTATTCGTAAAGAACGGTATGAAGGTCTGTATCATCGACATGAGGCAGGATGCCCTTGATGAAGCGATGGCGTATTTCAAAGATAACGGTACCGCCGATTCGGTTCACCCGATCAATCTAAATATTACCGATCGTGAAGCGTACGCAGCGGCTGCCGATGAGGCTGAGAGAGTATTCGGTAAGATACATGTGCTGTTTAATAACGCCGGCGTTGGTTCGGGTGGTTCGGTGGTAACATCTACCTACAAAGACTGGGACTACAGTATGATGGTGAACGTCGGCGGTGTTATCAACGGAATCGTTACCATCCTTCCCCGGATTCAGAAACACGGTGAAGGAGGTCACGTTGTCTCTACCTCATCTACAGTCGGTCTTTTTGCCATGATCGGCTGCGGTATTTACACAACCACCAAATTTGCGGTTACCGGTCTAATGGAGAGCCTGGCTTCGGAACTTGAAGGAACAGGGATAGGCGCCTCGGTACTATACCCGGGCGGAACAACGACTAATCTCGGACTTTCAAGTATGGTGAACCGCCCGGACGAACTGAAGAATGAGAACGAACCTCAGATGCCGCCACCACCGTCAGGCGGCGCCAGACCTCAGATGATGGATACCAGCACCTTCATGGACCCGGTCGAGGTCGGTGAAAGAGTATTGCGAGGCATAAAACGGAATGATATATTTATCCACACCCACCCCGAGTTCAGGGATGGTATCGTCTGCCGGCAGGAAGCAGTATTAAGAGCTATCCCGAATGAGCCGCCCAATGTAAAACGCGCTGCTGTGCTGAGAGGTTTCGGTACACTCGTATATAATCCTATATACGAAAGACAGACAACTCCGGGTCCGCCGGACTGGGACTAAAGAGAATCGGTGTAAGTAAAAAGCCCCGGTGGGTTTTTCACGGGGGCTTTTTTTTATTTTAATTAAGGTGGAACACGTCCACCAATTCCGGTTTATCAGGCTTTACACTTTAAAACACGGCCCGGATTCCAGCCTTTTACGATAGGGTAATCCATACAATCTTTTTCTTCGTTATAACGGTTGAACTCATTGGAATCACCTTCAGGTTTTAACGACCATCCACTCATACCCCATTTTAGATTGATAGCTTCGTAGCCGAGTAGATTCAGCAGTGCAGCAATGTGGGCGCTGGTATGTCCCGTTTCGCTGCATACTACTATCCGCCGGTCAGAAGGGATCTTATAGAGGGACTCCGTTTTGAAAACATCATACCAGGGAATATTTATGCTTCCCGGAATATGGCCATTCAGGTAGATGTTAGACTCTCGTACATCAAGGATGTAAGGCCAGTCGAACCATTCTTCATTTTCACCCGGTCGATAGTCAAAAGGTATCACCAGCATTTCTTTACCATCTTCTTCGTATGGCGAGACAGCGAAAGGACCGAAGTATTCGAACAGCGGGTCGTATAAGGCCGCCGCTGATATGTTAGCCGGTCTATATTCACCGAGATAATCATCAGCGGCAGACCAGATAACTGCTGAAGCTGATTTACCATCGGTACGAAGTACGGGGAACGGGTATGTTTCATCCGGCTTATGATTTATGGTAACGGTATTCCGGTATGACCGGTTTTGCCATATTATATCTCTCTCCTGGTTGTATCTATCAGGTGCGACTTTCGTCTCTCCGGTCCAGGAAGTCATACCCCACTTTAAATTAACGGCATCGTACCCCATCACGCTGAGGATGGCTGCTGTCTGGCCTCCGGTTTGCCCGGTATTACTGTAGACAACTACTCTCCTGTCCCTGGGTAAAGAGGTCAGCATTTTTAGTTGGGTAATTTTCCGCCAGGGAATATGTACCGCGCTGGGGATGTGACCTTGATAATAAAGTTCCGGCATTTCCGAATCTGGGCTTCGTAGATCTACAATGACTGGCCCTTCATGAAAATCCGGATTGTATGTCTCCATTTCCAGCCTGGCCATGTAGCTGGTTTCAACTATACTTCCACACAAATCTTTCGCGGTAATGTACAGCGGTTTACCTGAAGAGAGGTAATCATCGGCTGCCTTACGAATTATCTCAAAAGCCGATTGCTTTTCATCAGTCCGCCTCGGTTCATGCGTTTTTACAATCATATTCATTACCTCCAACCATATATCGTCAATCGTAGCGCAGGTGTAATAAATATACTAGCATAAAGTGGAGTGGTTAATAAAACTGATAATGAAAGTCAACTTTTCAGAACCAAGGGGACACGAGTTATAGTGAAAAAGTCCCTTACAAAACAAAAAATGAATGATAGCCACGCTAAAAGCGTGGCTATCATTCTGTATGGTTATTAATTTTAAAAGCTACAGCGTAATTCCGCAGGTCCCGTCCGCACAGGTTACCGGTACCGGCATGCGGAGGGGTTTTTTATCGTGCTTAATACCGGCTTTGGGAATCCACTCGTCGATAGAGGCGGTCTGGAAGTAGCTGAAATCGGTAGTTACCCACATCGGGTTGGTCTCTCCGCCGACCACGGCGAAGTTTATTCGTTCGGGACTTGCCATAGGTGATTGCAGATTACCCGCGATATATTTACTCAGGTCTATAGGATCGTCGTAGCCTTCATCGTGTTTCAGGCTCTTAGCTACCAGCGGATCAAGCAGAAAAGTATATGAACCGCCGAACGGACCTCCCAGGTTTTTCGCGACCTCCATCATTCTTTGTGCAGGGCCGATACCCTGTGTAAGGACATTCCAGCCACGGAAGAGACTGACGACGCTCTCCTCTTTTTTATAGCCTTTCCGTACATGGAACGGTTCCCAGACGCTCATTTCCTCATTCTCGGCGCAACACATGTTATTGTAGTTGATGGTTGTGCCGGTGCTGGCGGTGAAGGTAGCACCGGGACGCACATCGCCAAGACAGATACTCATCAGTGTCCATGCCCGGCCTATCACTGAGTTAGCATAATTTACCGGACTGAGGGCACCGAGACCGCTGTTCATCCCTATCTCGTCGCGAACAGGACCATTGACTATCATCATGCTGGCGAACGATGTCGTTGAACTGGGCATCGACGGTCTGCCGGAAGCGCCAAGCGCCAGGATAACCGGGAAGTGCTCAGGGCGTGCCCCGGCCATCACCGCTATAACAGCTATCTTTTCTACGTTATACTTCAGTCTTTCTTCATGAGTAGTCACCGACATCATACCTACATCTTCATCAGGTCTGCGGTCGGTACCTCTTAGCATCTCCGCAACTCGCTCCTCGGTTGGCAGGATAATCGGCAGGCCGTCGGTCCAGCCGTTTTCGAGGAAGAGGCGATGAAGGTTTTCCTCGGTATCAGGTTCGAGTAAGCGGGGCCGCTCCGGTCTTTTCTGCGCTTTAAAATTCCTTTCGAAATCAGACAGCGGACGGGTAAGGGCATCGTCTATTTCCTTGGTTATCGGTACACCGGTAATGGGATCATTACCTTCAATGTAGCCACGCAGTGTTTCCCGCGAAACCCATCCCACCGGATAGGGCGGATAGGTGAAGCGAAGGGCCATACCGTGACTGAGTTTATCTCTCTCAACATAGTCGGCAAACCTGGCGGTAACGACCGGTGCTGTCGGAATGCCGTAATCGTTTTCCATAGTGCGTGAGAATTCGGCGATACTCGCCGAACAGCCATCTCAGCCGCCGACGCCGAATATCACAGCGTCCCCGTTCTCCTTGATCTCTCTCCAGAGTTCCGGTTCATCGGTAGCCCAGCCCAGCTTCTTATCGCGTAGTTCGGTTTTCACGCCGGGGCGGTTTCTGGCAAACCAGTCCCGGAGTTCTTCCATGAATTCACGGCCGCCGGCGAACATCGTGTTAACCAGGTAAACCGTCTTGCCTTCGAGGGTATCGAGCCGCTCTGCCATTTTTAATGAACTCAGGTTTTCTGAGGTATCCCTCGGCTGAAAGGTAGGATCATGTATGGCGGACATCGGCGAATCTTCATTAAGCCTCCTGCCGAATATTCCGCTTGGCTGGCCGATAGGGTCCAGTACCTGTATCTTGTTACTCATAGTTATCCTCCTTGTATAAGCAGTGTTATTATCTAGTCCGCTCATCCTGAGCCTGTCGAAGGATGAGTAAAAGCCTGAGACTCAGGAAAAGTAGTCTCATGCTAACATGTCCGCTCATGGTTCGACAAACTCACCATGAGCGAGTCCGGCAGAACTAAGAACTTATCCGGCAAACATATAAGACAGGACTCTACTCATCGTACTCAATCATTTCATCCGGTACGCCGCAGGAGCCGTCAGCGCATTCGCCGAGGCTGTCCAGCGAACGCCACCTGTCTA
>CAZBQL010000031.1:0-1688 GCA_964493985.1 uncultured Dehalococcoidales bacterium | reverse complement strand
ACGGTTTGCCGCAGCCCCGGCGCTGTTCGAGATGATCCATCCCCTGAAGATGCTGACCACGCTTTCTTCAGCTTTGAATCCATGCTGGACATGGAACGGTTCCCAGACACTTCTCTCTTCGTTCTCTCCGGCGCACATATTATTATAGGTAAGGTTGCTGCCCAGGGAACTCCAGAGGTTCTTTCTGGGTTTCATGTATCCCCAGCAGGTCGACATTAGCGTCCAGGCCCTTCCAATAACGGAGTTGGCCAGCGTCACCGGGGAAAAAGCGCCGATACCACAGTTAATACCTATCTCGTTACGGATCGGTCCGTTGATAAGCAGCATTGGCGAGAAGTTTGTCGTCGAAGGCATTATCGCCTGTTGCCGGGTAGCGGCGACTGCCAGGATAACAGGGAAATGTTCCGGTCTGGCGCCTGCCATCACAGCGATTATCGCGACATTTCTCACGGTAAACTTCACCATTCCCTTGATGTCGAACCGGTAGTATTCACCGACCACTTCATCTGGCGCGGCGCCGGTTCCCGCCAGCATCGCGTTCACCCGTTCCTCGGTAGGGATTATTATCGGTAGTCCGTCCGTCCAGCCTCGTTCGTAAAAGGTACGCTGGAGATTGTCTTCGGTGTCGGCCTCCAGGAAGAGTTCGAGTTCACCCGAACTGATAGCATCGATAGCGCTGTCCGGCTTATGACCGTTTACCGGCCTTGTAAGAGTATCGACGATTTCGTCGATTACCTTGTTACCGGTAGCCGGGTCTTCACCGACCAGGTAGCTGTAAAGGACATCATCGGACATGCTGATTACCGGGTGAGGTGTAAAGACGAAAGGCAGTTCACGGGAGCTCTTTTCATCTTTAGCAACCTCGGCAAATTCGTAGGTCGAAAGCGGTACGGTGGGTATTCCGTAGGTCCTTTCGAGAGTATTGCTGCAGGCGGCGACCGCCGCGATGCAGCCCGGTCAGCCGGCTACCCCGATCAATGCGGCATTGCCCTTTTCCTTTATCTCGTCCCAGAGATCGGTAGTATCGTCCATAAAAGCGTTTCCGGTCTTTCTGCGGCGGATGGTGGTAACGGAAGGCATGTTCTCTTTGAACCAGTTCTGTACCTGCTGCATGAATTTATAACCGCCGCCAAAACCGATATCCACCAGGTATACCGTCTTGCCATCGAGTGAGTCGAGGCGGTTTGCCAGGGGATTCGTTGACTGCTTGGTGGCAAACATACCGCTGACGGTACCGCCCTGGTATTCCGCTTCGGGGTTCATTGCTTCCAGTAAAATTTTCATTGTTCACTCCATATAGTTCAGCTCTACTTACATTATTATAATCCAATGGTTCATGGACGGGTCAAATCAATGAAATTATAATGCAGATCATTACAATATTCCTTTTTCTCCCGTTCGCCCTGAGCCTCATATTCCCGTTCGTCCTGAGCCTCATATTCCCGTTCGTCCTGAGCCCGTCGAAGGACGAACAAGCATCTGTCATTCCCACGCCTTCAATGTCATTCCCGCGAAGGCGGGAATCCAAGGAATCCTGTAATCGGCAAATCCCTGTGTGTTCATACTCATATTTCTTTCTTTTTAATCTCACCTCTGTTGCGAATAATCTCCTCTCCTTATAAAACCTTTCTGTCATTCCCGCGAAGGCGGGAATCCAGAACTCCCATGACATATACTTTCCTACATAC
>CAZBQL010000030.1:27157-30762 GCA_964493985.1 uncultured Dehalococcoidales bacterium | reverse complement strand
TGGACACAGAGATACACGACTAATATCCCTGTTCAAGTTCGTTCCTGTATATCTAGAAAAGCGATCGGAATTTATCTCTTATCCCTTTCTGGTATTCAGCGCTGAAGCAGGACGTTACCGGACGCTGTTCACGTAGCTCATACGGCCAGCAGGCATCGATAATCACTCTCTCTCCGATCATTGCCGGCTCTCCTGAAGCCGGTGCCCTTTTCCTTGAACCTGCTTTTGTCTGGATTCCGCTGATGACCTGGATGTTTTCGATATTTGCCCTGTTGGCAATCGCCCATAACACATCTTTCTCGCTGGTGATATCGATGTCATCATCTACTACTATCACCATCAAGCCGCCCACTGTATTCGCACGGCAGGATGCGGCTGCAAGTGCCGCCTGCTTGGCATGTCCGGAATACCCCTGTTTGATAGAAATTACGCAGAAAACAGGCCACACCAGTCCCAAACCGAACCAGACACCGGTGACGTCGGGAATCCCGGCATATTCCAGGACATTCCAGATTTCCGATGCCATCAAAGGGATCGAGAACGGGAAAGGAATATGCATCTTTAAAGGTGGAACACCAAGCATTATAGGGTCGTTTCTAAACATTATAGATTTTACTTCCATAATCGGGCTGGCAATCGAAGCATATACTCTTCGCCATTCACCGAACGGACCATCAACTCTCTTTTCCAATCGCCCGGGAGGAGGTATTTCTCCTTCAATGACAATTTCTGCAGTGGCCGGTATCGGCAGACCGGTTACCTCGCCCTTTATTACCTGGACAGGTTCTCCCTTGATATACCCGACAAAATCGTATTCACTTTCCCCCGTTCCTGTTAACGGACTTCCGGCTGCCATGAACAATACCGGGTCCATTCCACAGACAACAACCAGGGGGAAACCTTCACCTCGGCTATGATACTTTTCCATCATTTTCGTACCATGTTTACCGGGATTCAGTGATACGCTCATCAGGTTCTTATCAAAAATCATACATCTATATGTACCCAGGTTAATCCAGCCGTCATCAGGATCCCTGCTAATAATCGCACATCCGGTGCCTAAGTATCGTCCGCCGTCAAGCTCATGCCATACCGGTGTCGGTAATTTATAAAGGTCGATGTCATCTCCTGTCAGTATATTCTCTTTAATCGGTCCTGTCTCCACTTCAACAGGCGATACAGGCTGTATCTTCTTCAATCTCTGCCGAAAGGCATTCACCATCGCCACACTCGACGAAAATTCGTTAATCCCCAGGACGGAAGCAGTCCGTTTATGACTGAGAAATGCATTGCTCAATACTTTATATCCCTCCGGATAACCCGGTATATTATCGAACAGGAGAGCAGAATTATCGCGTTCGGCCAGCATTTCGCTGATAGCACCGATTTCTTTATCCCAGTGTGCTCCCTCAATACGTTTAAGTTCACCCATCTGATCCACTTCCTCCAACCAGCTACGCAAATCGTTGAAACTCATTTGATTCTCCTTATAATGTCATTAAAATTTTTTGGTAACGTCCTCTTAAAAAGCCTTTATCCTATCGTCTTAACAAACCATAAATCAACCGATTTACCGATATCATAAGGATATGCGTGTACGCTATTACCAGTCAAGATTGCTGATTAAATATTTCATATATCATTTTCAGAAGACATGGGTAAATGATTGACATCTCTTAATTCATGCCTTAAAATATACTTAGGTTTAACCTTACTATTTTTGTCATCCTAACAATACTGCCGGAGGTAGATACTGTGTCGCGTACAAAAAATGATATCGTAAAAGAAATACTTGACCTTTCGGAAAAGATATTTGCTACTATTCCAATCACTATCCCTCCCGAGTGGTTTTCATCCGATGCCACCGTAGCCCAGCTCAGAATACTCCTTCTCCTGCACATGCAAGGCTCAGCGAGGATGAGTTCTATAGCGTCGGAACTTGATATAGCGCTGCCGACAGCTACCGGTATCGTGGACAACCTGGTTAAAAAGGAGTTAGTAACGCGTGACACAGACCCAAATGACAGGAGGGCAGTAATCTGCAGGCTGTCATCGACCGGACAACTTTTCATCGATAAGATATGGGTATCCGGGCAATCCCAGATGGAGAGATTGCTCGATGGTCTTTCGATAGACCAGCTTGAAAAGGCTGCTGAAGTAGCGGATATCCTGTATAAAAATGCATCCAGGCAGGCTTTTGATAATAAAGAGGATCACAAGGAATGAGAAATATTTCCGAAAAACTCGCCCGGTTCATAGAACGTCATCCCCTGTGGTATGTGGTTATCGCAGTTGTAATCGCGGCAGCAGCGATACCGGGTCTTACCATGCTGAAAACAGAGACCGGTTTCAGTGCTCTTGTCTCTAAAGATGCCGATATATCCGTTAACAACGCCCGTTACCAGGAGCAATTCGGCGGAGAATCCATCAATGTCCTGTTCACGGGACAACTCGACGACCTGTTTTCTCAACAAAATCTGGCAGCACTGGCACAGTTCGAACAGATTGTATCTGATGATGATACCTTTATTTCTATAAATAGTCCTCTTGATGTCCTCCGGTTAGCTGTTCCTGAAGCGAAACAGAAAATCGAGACGATCAGCCAGCAGATTACGAACGCTCAGGAACAGGCAGCAGAAGAAGCGATTGCTGCAGCAGCGGCGGCTGGACTCAATGAAGCACAGCAGGAAGCAGCCGCTGAACAGGCACGAGCTGAAGTGCTTGCCAGATTCCAGCCGCAACTTGACCTCCTGTCGCAGATGGGAGAACCTTCGCTGGATAATCCCGTATTCATCCAATCCGTACTCTACGATGAAACAGGCAATATCAATCCAATGCTAAAACAGTTTGTCCCGGATGAAAATCACTTTCTGATGTACATTACACCGAGGGGTAATATGTCCGATTCCGAAACACTGCAGGCAACCCGAAATATTGAGCAACTGCTGACGGACGCAAATTTTACAGATATTGAATTTACAGTAATATCCGCTTCAAAACTGGTCGATGCTATCAGCGTCAGTATGTCGAGTAATTTCAAGATACTCCTGGGCTTGTCCGTGCTGGCAATGATAATTATCCTGGTACTACTTTTCCGTGTTCGCTGGCGCCTTCTCTCTCTGCTGATGGTGGGGATCAGCGCTCTCTGGACCTTCGGACTTTTAGGTTATCTATCTGTGCCATTAACCATGGCTTCCATGGCAGCCCTTCCGATACTGATCGGGCTGGGTATAGATTTTTCCATTCAGTTTCATAATCGTTACCAGGAGGAACTTACACGCTGCAGCAGTGTCAGCGAAGCCATCGTAACATCCATATCGCGGATGTTTCCGATTGTCGGTATCGCTCTGCTGGCAACGATTATCGGATTTATAACGCTCTTCATTTCCAGGGTCCCTATGATACGCGACTTCGGTTTGACGCTTGCGATAGGAATATTCATCAGCTATGTAGTTGCTTTATTCCTCCTCCACAGTATAGTTTACCTGGGAGATAGAAACCTGCCGCTGGAACGTCTCCGGACAGCCGCGCTAAAAGCCAGCAGTCGCATAGAACGGGTACTACTCCGTCTCGGTAAACTGGCTATCAATCACACTCTCTGGATA
>CAZBQL010000030.1:24702-27057 GCA_964493985.1 uncultured Dehalococcoidales bacterium | reverse complement strand
ATATTCCTGATATTGCTGCTGATTTACAGGCGGCTTGATTATACTTTATTTTCGGCCATTCCCGTTGGAGTAGTGATAGCCTGGTCGTCCCTTGATATGTACCTGATCGGGATTCCTTTGAATCCTCTTACTGCGATCCTGGGAGTAATAGTTATCGGAATATGTACCGAATTCATGGTACTCCTTTTAGGTCGTTATAATGAAGAAAAAAACAACGGACTGCCTCCTGAAGAAGCGATGGTCACAACTATTTCGAAAATAGGCAGGGCTATTACAACTACCGCGATGACCACTCTTGGAGGATTCGGGGTGCTGATCGTTTCGAATTTCGTAATAATCCGCCAATTCGGTATCGCAACACTGATTAGCCTGCTTCTCTGCCTGGTAGCGACAATCACGGTCATGCCGGGAATAATTGTGTGGTATGACAACCTCAGATTAAGGCGAATGAATAAATTTTAGGATTGCACAACCCTGATCTCCCGTATTCCAAAGGTAATCTAAGAAAGCCCTGGATATCCGGAAGCAGCATATACAGGAATAACTGTATTATCCAAACTCGTTATATAGAAATGGCTACGTACCTTACTTCAAATAATCGATAGCCCATTGGACTTCAGCATCACCGGAAATGTCGAGTACGTAATCCGGCTCTATTCCCTGCCCCTCTATCAGTTGGCCATCAGGCGTCAGCCAGCGTCCTACTGTCAGGTAAATATCAGAACCGTCCTGGAGGGGTATATCTATATCATAGCTACCCTTTCCGAATGTCTTGGCGCCCGCAATAGTTGCTCGTTTGTGATCACGCAGAGCACCGGTCAGGACTTCACTACCACTGGCGCTGTACTGGTCTACCAGTACGACCATTGGCAAATCAGTAAAAACTCCGTTAGGGTGAACAGATTCGGAGGTGCGTTCCCCCTTATTGTTGACAAGGGTCAACACCACACCTTCCTTTATGAAGTGGCTGGCAACATCCACTACTACAGGTACCAGCCCACCCGGGTTGCTACGCAAATCGAGGATAATGCCAGCGGTATTCTTCAAATCGATGGACTGCAAGGCGCTGTTAAACTCATCATTCGTACGCTCGCCAAACTGGAAAATTCGGATATACGCGATATCTCCTTTCATCTCCCAATTCACCGAAGGTGACTCGATTTGGGTCCTTACTATTTCAATGTCTACCGGCACTGTATCACCTTCATGAAGAATGGTCAGCGTAACCGAAGTGCCCGCCGGCCCACGAACATTCAAGACTACCTCGACAAGGCTCATTCCATCTGTCGGTTTGCCATTGACTGCAAGGATAATATCACCGGTCTTTATACCCGCTTTAGCTGCCGGTGACTGATCTAAAGGAGCAATAATCACGGGTTTGGCATCGCTATTCAGAGCAACCTCAGCCCCGATTCCCTCGAATTTACCCTGCAGGTCACTCTGGAAGAGTTTATACGTTTCAGGGTCAAGATAAGCAGAATACGGGTCGTTAAGGGCATCCATTATACCCTTAACGGCACCGCGGCTGAGATTATCAGAGTTAATCTTTGCCGGTTCAACATAGTTCTGAACAATTGCATTCCAGGCCTGATCAACAAGTTCCAGCCCGGTCTGGTTTTGGGAAGGAGTATTGTTAGCAACGCAGCCACCTACAAATGATACGGAGACTACCAGCAGCGTCAACAAAATAATTAGAAAAACCTTCAATTGCTTATGCATGATATTGTTCTCTTTCTCGCACATTTCCCAATAGATACGCCTGGTAATCGTTTGATTAATTAGATAAAGATCCTGCTATTTCAGACATCTTTACCTGTAACCACAGCGCACACACCTTACTTGCCACTATCGAAAACATTCTCAAAAATAAACAAGATGAATCAACGATAATCAAGGTTGCTGAAGCGGTACAAGTTCGATCGTTGTTTTCGATGTGACTACTGGAGATAATGGAGTGTTGTCATTATTGACTAATTGCACCGAAACCGTATGTTTACCCGGTTGTATTCCCTTCCAATTTACAGAAGATGCTGACACTTTATAAGTACCTGGTGCCGTAGTAGCCGGCTGGCCCTGATTAGTAGGGGGCTCAACATCAAGATAATATATGAAATGGCCTTCACCAGGATTGTTGGTTTTACCTATGGTATCATCATTAATCCTGAAATCGTAAGCTGATGCACCAATCAATACAAAATCATAGTCAGCCTGTAATGATAGCTGCTGCAGTGCCGGAATCTTGTTCATTATTTCCGATGGTACATCGATAGTAGTTTGAGTCGTAACCGGAGGGTTCAAAGGGGTGTAGTCAGGATTTACTAATTGAGCAGAGAATGTATGTTTACCTGCCGGAAC
>CAZBQL010000030.1:0-24602 GCA_964493985.1 uncultured Dehalococcoidales bacterium | reverse complement strand
GGGTGTAGTCAGGATTTACTAATTGAGCAGAGAATGTATGTTTACCTGCCGGAACGTTAGTCCAGGTGACCAGATACTCATCTGGACCTACTAAACTCGGTTCTAAAAACGTGCCAGGAGCTGATTTCGCTGATTGTCCTGCTATGGTAGGTGGTACAACATCGTAATAATATATAATTCTCTGGGAAATGCCGACTTCTCTGTTCAAGTCCAGTGTGTAAACCTGGACTTTTACCTCTGTTCCCGGCAACGTTTGGTTCAGGTCAAGTATTTGGATAGAGAGGTTACCTATACCAGGCGGTGAAGCAGTCGTTGTTGTTGCAGACGATGCTGTGCATGCAGCCATAAAGAGTATGATCACTACAACTAATACAGTCAGGACAACCCCAGAACAATTTCTAATATATTTCATCTTTCTACTCCTGTTATTACTAATATTATCTCTGTCTTCGTTTGGGCTATTCACCTCGCTCGATACCAATTACTAATTTCTTTACAACCACAGGATAGCCCTGTAGCCCTATCGATACCCGAGGGCCTGCTGGTCTTTGCAGCTCAACCGGTCCTTATAGCCTGTTACAACTAATCAGAGTTGTATCTTTTGACAGTCCCGACCAGATTAGGTATCAGGTCCTGCCGCCTTTTAAAAAATACACCACTTAAATATTTTGAAAAATACTCAATTAAATAGTTACAAATTTTAAGGTGGAATAATAACATATCTATGACATTTTCAGAATAACAGGTCTCCAGGCTCATCTATGAATACAAATAGTCCTCCACCCATATTTGTGCTTAACATTCATGGCAATAATAATGCTCAATTATCTAGTCATTTTCGTTTAGTGTTATCGGCCCGATACCGACCTCTCATGTGAGAAGTGCAGGCACCTGGAAGAATCCATACACCCTGAACTCCGGCTGGAAATCACCGGCCTTCTGAAAAACAAGCACCAGCAGAAAGCGGTAAACCGGCTAAGAGAGATAGAAGGATATTCGGAAGAATTGAAAATCCACCGGGGTGACATTGCGTCACAGGTAGTAAGGATGCTGGCGAAACAGATGAAAGAGAAATCATCGCAAAAACCGAAAAAATGATGGTGAATGGTACATGGTCTGTGATGATGATATCCGTATCCACGTTAATGAACTCGAACCAAAATACATAGCGGGATCAACCTACTCGTAGTCAGACTCGAATTCACCGGGTTTAAGAATCTCTGCTAACTCGTCTTCAAAAAAGAATTTTTCGTCCCCGAATGCCGGTTTCAGGTCTCGGTACCAGATTGCTTCTTCATCGTATTCGGCGAAAAACAGGTAATCGGCCCAATCAGATGATCTACCCTGGATCATTCGAAGTCCCAGCACTTTTTCTCCCTTGATATCGGTCGGCCCAAGTACCTGTATCTTTCCGGGAAGGCAGGACATAACCGGACCCCGGGCGGTACGGGATATTCCACTGACTGATTTATATGCGTTCTGGTAAATTTCCCAGGCTTGAACCAGCGGTATGGAAAAATAATGATGGGCCCCGGTATTTCTTACAACGAACATGTAATATGGTATACAGTTCAGTCCAACCTGTTTCAGCCACAGTTCGGACCAGATTTCCGAAGAATCGTTGATATTTTTCAGTAGAGGAGACTGGGTTCGAATTACGGCACCTGCTTCCTGGATTCTACGTATTGCTTCTTGAACGGTATCATTTTCAAGCTCAATCGGATGATTGAACTGCGCCATGAAAGCAAGGTGTTTTCCTGACCTGCGTACTTTCCTGAATAACCCGAGGATTTCATCTGCGTCTTTATCGTCGATAAATCTGTATGGCCAGTAGGTTAAAGCTCTCGTTCCAATACGGATATTTCTAAGATTGGGAATACCTGACTCCAGTAAAGGTTCGATATATCCGGCCAATACCGGAGCGCTCATAACAAGAGGATCGCCACCGGTGAACAGCACGTCCGTTATTTCCGGGTTTGCAGCTATATACTGGATAAGAAGATCGGTCTCTTTCGTTGCGAACTTAAGCTCGTCCATACCGACAAATTGAGGCCAGCGAAAACAGAACGTACAATACGCATGACATGTTTGTCCCTGGCTCGGAAAAAACAGCACGGTCTCATTGTATTTATGCTGCATACCGTATAAAATATCATCACCTAAAACCGGCACGTTATGCTCGATCTGACCAGCCGGATGAGGGTTCATCTCAAGTCGTATCTGCTCGATAAAAGTACTTATTTCTTTCTCATCCGCTTTTTCTTCTATAAGACGCTCCAGTATCTCGAAACGCCCGGGAGGGAGCATCTCTTTCTGTGGAAATGTCAGGATGAAAATCGGATCATCAGGTACTTTTTTCCAGTCAATTAGATGTTCAACCACATAATTGTTTGTCTTAAACGGTAAAACTTGTCCGACAAGTTCTATCTCCTTGATCTGTTCCTCTGGCAGCTTTTGTATTTGTGGAATAGAGGTAAAATTACTTAGAGTGTACGGTATATATTTCATTCCTATTTCCTGCACTTTGTTTCTAGTAATTTACTTCTAGTAATATAGTACGGTTAACAGGCTTTATTGTCAATATCCTGGTAAAAAAATGGGCAGCGTCCATCTCCGTGAATTGAGATAACCAGTATTATGATTAAATATAAACACCATTTATTTAATGGCGTTTAATATAAGATGCAACCCGTCCAGGTGATCCTGTCCTGATGGAATTTACTGTCAAGCCCCAGTTTATCGAGAAGACCGACTACATCGATCCCTATTGCCTCGAGTGACATTCTCGATTTGTCCGGATGGCGGCAGGGCTTATCTTTCTGAATTGCACAGGTTTCGCACAATCCGCAGTTACCACCTATCAATCCCCAGACATCCTCCATCCCCGTCTTTTTCATGTAATCCTCGATCTTGAGAATTATCTTATGAAAATCATCTTTACTTTTTATTACTTTTTTCAAATTCTTTTTTAAGTCTATTTGCCGTGAATACTGAAAAATATAACCCCGGTTGTAATTCTTGAGTCTTTCCCTTATCTCGTCAAGCGATCCCGCATTCGGTGGACAGGCGTAGTTCTTCCCGTAACTTCCGCACTTGTTTTCCTCGCAGTAAGCCCGTATCCGTTCCTCCGGAACAAGCATTGCAGGACCTATTTCGACACAAACATCGATTCCGAGCTTTTCTGAATACTCTTTAATTCCAAGCAACATTTTCTCTCATTGATTATACGCGAAATCATCCTCGGGAGTAATATCGTTGATATCCAGCTATAGTGAGTAAAGATAAATGGAATGGATTCTGCTTAAGCAGAATCCCTATAATATCTATTTAGTGGAGCTGAGGTGGCAGTAGGTAGTACCATAACCTCTGAGAATGGATTTTAATTGAGATTACAGTAAATTAATGAATTCTTCGCGACTTAAACCAGCGTCTCTGATTAAAGACCTCAATAATCCACGTCCCAATTCACGATGACGGGGTACTGAAAGTCGTTGTCCGGAAGGATGCAACAATATCATATGACTGCCTTCGGTGTGGTCCCAAGTATATCCAATCTTCCCTATAGCTTGAACAAATTGATCTCCTGATATAACTGGCAAACGAGTCACGAAACAAGAACCTCAACTTCTCTAACCTCTTTGATTTCAGGCACAGGCTCTCCGTGCCTGCGCATGCTCGCAATATACCCCCGGATAGCCTCTTTGATATTAGTTATTGCCTCTTCATCGGTTTTTCCTTGTGAATGACAACCTGGCAAAGATGGGCAGCTAGCAACGATGTAACCATCTTCATCCTGTTCCAGAGTAACTGCGAATTTCATGGTTCCTTCTATAGTTGCAGTCCTCTTATCGCTTCTTCGTATCGGCTCTTTTCCATCTATGACCTGCACCGAATGAATCGTAAAACCTAGTTTCCTAAGAATACGATGAGCATATTGTGCTGTAAAATCATCTGTGTAATCTAGACCTGTTACCAGGTGGATTATTTGTTTAATTGGATATCTTAAACCGTGAAGCTCTACATAGTATTTATTGCGTCCATCAAATGGATTCGGGGGAACACCTCTAGTGGCGTTTATAACCTCATCTCTAGATATTTCATATCCACGTCCACCTATTATGAATCTCATAAAAATATCTCCTATATTCTACTTTCTATATTCTACTTTCTATATTCTAATTAAATGGACATGGTCTGTCAAAAGTGACTGAGTAAGGGTGAGTGGCTGATTCACTATAGAAACGGAGCTGGAGGGATTAGAACCCTCTGCCTTCCCGATTCCATCGGGACGCTCTCCCTTTAACCTGGAAACAAGAAGTGGAGCTGGAGGGATTCGAACCCTCTACCTCTTCAATGCCATTGAAGCGCTCTCCCAATTGAGCTACAGCCCCATCGAGGTTAATTATACTATGCTGCGACCGCTTCCGCCACCCCGGTAGTGAAAGTAAGTTCGTCATCAGCAACGTCTACGGTGATACTGTCGCCTTCGTTGAACTCGCCTTTTAATACCTTCGTCGACAGCGGATTCTCAACATATCGTTCTACCGCCCTTCTCAAAGGCCGGGCACCATAGACCGGGTCAAATCCTACCTTGGCTATCCATGATTTCGCAGCATCAGTCATTACCAGAGTCAATTTTCTTTCTTCGAGTCTCTTCTCGAGGTTTTTGACCATCAGGTCGACTATGCTTCTCAATTGTTCTTCGTTCAGCTCGTGGAAGACTATAATCTCATCCAGTCGGTTGAGAAACTCGGGGCGGAAGGTTTTCCTGACTTCAGCCATTACCTTGTCTCTCATATCCTCGTAGCTCTGTTTCTTAGTCCTGGCTGTCTCTTTCTGGGGTGCAAATCCAAGAGATGCTTCCCTCTTTATCAGTTCCACTCCAGTATTACTGGTCATGATTACCACGGTATTCTTGAAGTCTACGGTACGACCATGCCCGTCGGTCAAGCGCCCATCATCCAGCACTTGCAGCAGACTGTTGAATACTTCCGGATGCGCTTTCTCTATCTCATCCAGCAGAATAACCCGGTATGGCCTGCGTCTGACTGCTTCTGTTAACTGGCCGCCTTCTTCGTAGCCTATATATCCCGGGGGTGCACCGATAAGCCTGGAGACCGTATGCCGTTCCTGGTACTCAGACATGTCCAGTCGAATCATAGCGTTCTCATCGTCGAACAGAAATTCAGCCAGGCTTTTAACCATTTCGGTTTTACCAACTCCGGTAGGTCCGAGGAACATAAAGCTGCCGATAGGCCGGTTCGGGTCTTTCAGGCCAGCCCTGCTCCTGCGGACAGCCTCACTAACCGCAGTTACCGCTTCTTCCTGGTTGATCAGCCTTTCGTGTATTCTTTCTTCCATGTGAAGTAGTTTTTCAGCTTCGCCTTCGAGCATCTGTGATACCGGTATACCCGTCCAACTGGAGATAAGCTTTGCGATATTCTCCTCGTCCACTGCCCCTTTTATTTTTTCTTTCTCAAGCCAGGCATTTTTGGCACGGTTATATTCATCGTCAAGCTTTATTCTCTCCGACTTCAATTGGGCGGCTTTTTCATATTCCTGCCGCTGCGAAGCCGCTTCTTCCTCATTGGTCAACTGCTTTAACTGCTGTTCAAGTGCTTTCACATCCTGCGGCGCACTTTCAGCGTCAATTCGGACCTTACTTGCAGCTTCATCGATAAGATCGATAGCCTTGTCCGGAAGATGTCTATCCGAAATGTACCGCTGACTCAAACGGGCAGCCGCTTCAAGCGCAGCATCACTTATCTGTATCTTGTGATGAGCTTCATACCTTGGTCTCAAGCCATGAAGTATCTCTATGGTCTGTTCAACGGTTGGTTCACCCAGGAATACCGGCTGAAGTCGTCTCTCAAGAGCTTTATCCTTCTCTATAAACTTCCTGTACTCATCCAGCGTTGTCGCACCGATGCACTGGAGTTCGCCGTGAGCCAGTGCCGGTTTGAGCATGTTGCTGGCATCGATAGCTCCTTCAGCGGCACCAGCGCCGACCATGGTATGGATCTCATCGATAAACAGGATAACCTCACCTTCAGCTTCACGGACCTCATCCATAACTGCCTTGAGACGTTCCTCGAATTCACCCCGGAACTTACTTCCTGCCACGAGACTTCCCATATCGAGCGCCATTACCCGGCGTCCCTTTAGGGAATCCGGCACATCATCGGCTGCTATTTTCTGTGCAAGTCCTTCCGCGATTGCAGTTTTACCTACACCTGCATCACCAACAACCACAGGGTTATTTTTGGTCCTGCGTGTTAATATCTGCATCACACGCTTAATCTCATCTTCTCTGCCAATAACGGGATCAAGTTTTCCCTGTCTTGCCAGATCCGTCAGGTCACGACTGTATTTCTGTAAAGACCTGTACTTACTTTCGGCACGCTGGTCGGTTACTCTATGACCTCCCCGGATCTTCTCCAGAGCCTGGTAGACCTTTTCCTGATTAATCCCGGCGTTTTTAAGTATACGGGCTGATTCACCTTTCTCGTCCTTTGTTATAGCTATGAATAGGTGTTCCGTACCGATGAATTCATCTTTCAGGCGGTTCGCTTCTTCGTCAGCGTTTTTAAATAATTCACCGACTCTTGGAGTCGCATATATCTGCCCTGTCTGGTAAGCTACTTTCGGAAGATTCTCAAGGACTGTCTCAATTTCACGTATCATAGAATTAATATCAATTCCAAGGTCCGTAATAATCTCACTTACCAGTCCTCTTTCCTGTCGCAACAGGGCAAGTAGAATATGCTCTATATCCCACTGGTTGTGCTGGTACTGTTGTACGATCTGTTGAGAAAGAGAAATCGCTTCCTGGGCCTGTTCTGTAAATCGTTCTTGTTTCATTGTGCTGCCACCTCCACATCACCGTTCTTTCCGAACTTCTTTAGTAAAAATTCTTCTATTTGTCTCTGTACCTCGGGATAATCCCAGTTATAGTCATGTCCCGGGACATTGATACAATATGTAAACTTAATATTTTTCCCCTGTAATTTATACTTCGCCCACCTGAATGGTGCGCCTAAATATGTTTTAAGAATTACCGGTACATTCCATTCCATCAACGAATCCGGCATCAGTCCGTTGCTGTCCAGCGTAAGGGTCCGGTCTGTAATGACTCTCCGGGATTTGTAGAAAAACGGCGTTCCCAGTTCTATGCTGAAAATCCTTTCCTGTCCATCCATTTTCTGTAGTACGGCATTACTGAAGGCCGCTCCCTGGCTGACCCCTATCATGACTATCTTCAGGTCGGTCAAATGCTCGGTAATAAATTTCATTTCAGCCGCCATTACCCTCGCTTTATTAGTAAAGAAGTGTGTCTGTTCCCTGATATCATTCATTATAGCCTTCCATCCTGTAGCCGACCTGAAATATTGTACCAGCGAACCTGAGTAGCCGAGTTTCCTTATCGTCCTGTCCACACCTTCTACAATACTTCTTTCCCACTGTAACAGGTTTTCGATATGGGTACTTCCCCATCCTCCCGGATTATGTATCAACAGGAAATTACTTTTCTCAGCCCTGTTATACATATCAAGAAGTCTGCTGCTAAAACCTGTACCCTTTGCGGTATCATTACCAAACAGTTTCTCAGCCAGTTGATATACTTCCTCTTCTATAAAACTGTTTTCAGTCACTTTAACCACCGATCCATTTTAAAAGGACATTCAGTCCGTAATAACCTCCAAAAGCAACGATAAGATATCTTACAGTCTTTCCAGCCCAGCTTATCAGAAAAAATTTCATCAGTCCCATCCTGACCGAACCTGCCGCGAGGCCGGCAAAGTAAAACGGGCTTATTATCAACGCCGATGTAATAAACAGGGTCCAGGCACCTCCCTTACCTCCGATCCACTTCGACATTTTTGCGTAAAAGGCCTCACCTTTTCTCCAGAATCTTCCCTGGAGAGGCCTGACGGGATCATAATGCCGCCCTGTCTCCTGTTCGTATTCCTGCTCTCTCGCCCTGAATCTTGATAATACCGTCTCAACTCCAGCTCCTGTAAGATAGACCGTGATTCCGCCAATTCCTCCTCCCAGGCCGGCTACGAGACCGACGTAAACCGGATTCAATACACCTCCGAGCGTAAAAACCATTGCCAGTGTGGGTGCAGGTATGACACTGACTCCGCATAGGACTCCTACTATAAAAACTCCTATATATCCATAAGCCCCGATAGACTGGATCTCATGCCTGTATATTATAGCCGCCGCCAGAAGGCCTGCTGTAAAGACGAAACCGAATGTACTTATCAGATAAATACGCCAGTTACTTCTCTTCTTCTCTGGTCTGGTCTCTGCTTCTTCCAACAGGTAATTATTACTGGCTTCTTCCTTCAAACCTGAATATTCTCCCCTATTTTCCGTTCACTAAAAAGTAAATCAATTTACCGGTGCGTATCATCTCCCATTCCTCTATATATTATCGGAATCCTTTAGCCTGCTATTTTCAATTTCCAGGTACTCGACCCGTTTCTGAAGTTCCGTAATTCGTTGGGCCATTCGGAGGATTACTTCAGCTCCGGCTATCGTGATACCAAGGTCTTCCATGAGCGTTTTCATCTGTTTAATCTTGGCGATATCTTCATCTGAATACAGGCGTATATTACCCTCGGAACGAGACGGTTCTATTATGCCAATCTTTTCATAGTAGCGCAAGGTATATGAGCGGACCCCGCACATCCTTGCAGCTACGCTGATAACATATCGCGGTTCTCTATTCATTGAGTCCATAAATCACCTCTGCGCCTGTTAGTTCGGGCGTAAAGCTGCCAGTTGATGGTATAACGCTTTTTCCTCGTCCGTCAGTTTTTCAGGTAACACTACCTTTACCTTTGCTATCAGGTCTCCTTTAGAAGAGCTGTTCAGCTTCGGCATTCCCTGACCTGTCAGTTTGAACTCTCTCCCGTTTTGGGTTTCCGGAGGTATTTTGAGAGCTAGCTTACCCTTCAGTGTAGGTACCTGTGTTTCTCCACCAAGTATAGCTGTTAACAAAGGCACAGCCACTTCCACTTTCAGGTTATCGCCATTCCTTTGAAATTGTTTATGTGGTTTTACTGAGACTACAAGATAAAGATCACCGGCTTTTCCTCCACTATAACCAGCTTCGCCCTTTCCGCTTATACGGACACGAGAGCCGTCCTTTACTCCTGCAGGTATTTTTACCTCTATTCTTTTAATACCGGATACCATCCCGGAACCCATACAGGCTGAACATACTGCATTCTGGATTCGTCCGGTACCACTGCAGCTTGGACAGGCTTCCCGGCTTTCCATGCTTAATATACGGTTAGATCCGTTAAATGCTTCTTCAAGAGTTACCTCTACAGGATGTTCAATGTCACGCCCGCGTCGTGGCCGTGCCTGCCGGGTAAATCCTCCGGTCCTGCCCCGACCGAATATTCCACCGAACAGGTCATCCAGATCACCTTGATCAAACTGGAAACCCTGAGGTCCCGAGCCACTGAAATCCCAGTGTATATTCTGGTTCGCTCCGGCTTTTTCGAACTGGTCGGCATACTGCCACTGATCACCGTATTTATTATATTTCTGGCGTTTTTCTTTATCAGACAGTACTTCGTATGCCTCATTTACCTCTTTAAATTTAGCTTCTGCAGACTTGTCACCAGGATTTACATCAGGGTGATACTGTCTTGCCATGCGACGATATGCCTGTTTAATATCCTTTTCGCTGGCATCACGATTTACGCCTAGTATTTTATAATAATCTTTCCCGGCCATCTTTTTATTCCTTATTTATAATTATATATACTTTATACAGATACGTCAATATTTATTATGATTATTCTTAATAATTATTTATTAACTTTCTATTATATACCTTGTTCTAAAAACAATTTACTTTTTACTCTCATACACGTATTATATTGAGAGAAATTCTAATTAATCACAAGAAGGAGTATCATATTCATGAAAATGAAAGCCGCCGTATGCAATGAGCACGGCAAACCACTTGAGATTGAGGAAGTAGAGGTTATCGACCCACGACCCGGCGAAGTCCTGGTAAAGGTAGATGCGACTGCAGTATGCCAGAGCGACCTCCATGGTATCGATGGTGATGTCCCCGGCAGATTACCGGGTATAGCGGGACATGAGACGGTGGGACATGTTGTGAAAGTCGGAGAAGGATTAAACCGTATCAAGATCGGAGATTACGTCTGCTGCACCACCACCACGGTAGGATGCGGTTTCTGTGACGAATGCCTTGCCGGGCACCGGTCAAACTGTACAACATACCCGATGATGGGGCCGATGATGAGGGAACCCGGACGTTCAAACAGCAAAGGTGAACCTGTATCCACACTCGCGGGAACAGTCGGTGGATTTGCCGAATATGTTCTTCTCGATGAATACGCGCTGGTGAAAATAGATGAATCGATGCCCGTTGACAAGGCGTGTCTCATTTCCTGTGCTGTCATCAGTGGTTTTGGTTCAGCGATCACCGCTGGAGTAAAACCGTTCTCCAGTGCAGCGATTATCGGGACCGGTAGTGTAGGCATTAACGCCATCCAGGGTTCCGCTTTCCTTGGGGCCTGCCCGGTAATAGCGATCGATATGCTTGACAGCAGACTCGAAGCGGCTAAGCAGTTCGGCGCTACTCACACGGTTAATGCTAAGGATGTACCCGACACAATCCAGGCAGTAAAAGACCTCACTGGCGGCAAAGGCGCTGATTATGTCTTCATTACAGCCACCACCGCCAGCAATGCACTCAACAAACAGGCTATCGATATTGCCAGCCCTACCGGCGTTATTTGTAAGGTATCTCTCGGTGGAATGACACCTGAATCGATGCAGGATATCGAATGGATGCGTGGTCTGGCAGGATTTGGCACATCGAAGAAATTTATCAGCCCGATGATGGGAGGTTCGAACATTATCCAGGATATCCCTAATTATGTAAAGATGTACCAGGCAGGACGGCTACAGTTGGACAGTCTCGTCACCGGTCACTACCCTCTCGAAAGGATAAACGAAGCGATAGAGAAACTGAGATCTGCTGAAGCCCTTCGCAGCATAATTATGATGTAATCCGGGATTTTTACAGGACGAAAGGCTGGACTTTAAAAGACCGGCCTTTCTATTTATGTGTTTATCTCGGACTTACCTGCCGGACAAAGTTTCAGACACAGATCACAGAGTATTGAGCGGCCTTCTTCAGTTTTAGGCGTAATATAGGAAAGGCAAATCTTCGGGTCCGGCATAAAGTATGGTTCGAGAGCATTTACCGGGCAGGAATCTATACATATATTGCAGTTGCTGCAGACAGGATTTTCTTCCTCTTTCAGAGGTGTATCAGGTATATCACAGGGTATATCAACTATCACACCCATAAACCGTAATCTTGGACCATACTCGGGGTGGAGAACAACCGTATTCTTCCCGCGCTTCCCCATCCCGATACGAATAGCGGCTTCTTTCAGATTAATCTCTCCCTCCAGCGGATAACCGATGCGACCGACCGCTTCAGCTGCAAATCCGGCTTTATAAATAAACAACAGTAACTCATCAAGCCTGTGCTGAACATGTTTTTCGAATCCATACATCCGAAAATTCCCGTCCACATTACCGAAATCATCGAGATTTCTTCCGGAAGTAGATTCAAGGCCCAGGACAATCAAGGTTTTATTCCCATAAGGGATAATTCCGGCGACGTCGAACAATGTCTTTGATTTTTCCAGTATATCTGTGATTATTGTCATATATAAGCTCCTGAAACGCCGTTATTATTTTAACAAATCATGCCACTTTGTGCAGTATGTCTGCATAATTGACAAATACTTGCATATCGAATATATTTCTCATACTTCCAAAGAAAAGGAATATGTCTTTAATACAGAATATTTTCACAAATATGGCAGTACCGATGCCGCTTCACAGGAAGCTGTATCTGGTCTTCCGCAACAATATGATCAAGATAGTAAAGCATCAGAGCTGCTGCGGTCATCCCGGCGAACCTGGTTGCTGACAGGTACAAGGCTCCCCGGAGGGGATGAAAATAGATCATCATCATGATCATTGAGCCATAATATCAAAGGTTGCGACTCTGATGCGAGGTGAAGGATGTTTACGGCTGAGGATACCGTTCTAATAATAATCGATATCCAGGAAAAATTATTTCGTGTTATTCATGAAAAAGAAACACTCTCAGCAAACACGGTAAAGCTGATTAAAGGGATAAGGTTACTTGACATTCCGGTAATATTGACCGAGCAGAATCCCGCCGGTCTCGGACTGACGCTGCCGGAAATTTCGTTACTACTGCCGGATATCGAACCGATCACGAAATTTAATTTCAGCTGCTGCAAAGAGGAAGCTTTTCTCCAAAAACTCGATGAATCGAAACGTAACCAGATAATAGTGTGTGGAATAGAAACGCATATATGTGTTTACCAGACTGCCCTGGACCTTGCTGACATGGGGTATGAAGTACAGGTAGCAGTCGACTGCGTATCGTCCAGGACAACTATCACCCGTGATACTGCTCTCACAAGGATGGGACTGGAAGGTATTATGCCTGCTTCTACGGAGATGATTCTGTTTGAGATACTCGGAACGGCCAAACACGATAAATTCAAGGAGATCAGTGCTGTTATTAAATAATGCCCATGAATGAGGACCAGGCCAGACTAAACATCCGCGTACAACCTGGATCAAGTAAAAACATGATATCCGGTTACATAGATGGTATTTTCAATATTAAAATAGCGACACGCCCTGAAAAAGGCAAAGCTAACGAGTCCCTGATAAAGTACCTGAGCAAACTCCTTGGAGTAGCAAAAAGCAACATATCTATCCAGAAAGGGATTACATCGCGTAATAAACTTGTCATGATAAAGGGAATCAGTACTTCAAACGCTATTTCTCTCCTTCTTCGTTCGACCGATGGAGAAAAATCCATCTAGGAGACCTGTTCTATCCTTTTCTTACAAACTCGTAACGTTCCAGTTCATTGCCGGATAATCTCCCTGTACACACATACGATTAAGGACTATAATACAAAAAATACGCCTGTTGATAACTCTTATTCACAGGAAATTACTGGACCGAGACGAAATTTGCAGGAAAGCTATTCACAGAAACCCGCTGATAGATTCTATCGTCCGGCAAGGCAACGCAACAAACCCTGGCGAGTGCCACTTCAAGTTTTGCCAAAGACGAGAACCGGAAGTTCTTCTTCACTAATTCTTATATACGGTTTCGCCGGATTGATAATCCTCGGAACTTTATTGCTTATGCTTCCCGTTTCATCAAAATCGGGAGAATTCACTCCCTTTATTGATGCTCTCTTTACTTCAACATCATCTGTTTGCGTAACCGGCCTGGTTGTTGTGGATACTGCCGATTATTGGAGTCCCTTCGGACAGGCAATCATTCTAATACTTATCCAGCTGGGTGGCTTTGGCTTCATGACCAGCGCCACGATATTTATGCTCGCTTTCGGGAGACGTATAGGACTCCAGGAACGACTGCTAATCAGTGAATCGATGGGATTGACACGACTTGGCGGCCTGATAACGATCATCAAACGAATGGCCATGTTTACCATTACCGCTGAATTACTCGGAGCGATTATCATGTTCTTCTCCTTCGCCGGAGAATATTCGGGAGGGAAAGCAGCCTGGATATCACTTTTCCAGTCTATTTCGGCTTTTAATAACGCCGGATTCGACCTCTTCGGAGGATTCAGAAGTCTTTCAGGGCATTATGACGTTCCACTTGTCCTTATCACTACTGCCGTCCTGATCATTCTTGGAGGAATCAGCTTCCTTGTCATTTCCGATGTGGTCAGCAATAGAAAATGGCGCAGGTTATCACTCGATAGCAAGATCGTCCTTTCTGCGACAGCCGTACTGCTGATATTCGGCTTCATCCTGGTGCTGCTTACCGAATCCGGCGATCCTGACACTCTTGGCTTTATGTCAATTCCTCAGAAACTCGTAAACGCTTTCTTTCAATCGGTCACGGCAAGAACCGCTGGTTTCAGCACCATTAATGTAGCGAATCTTGCCGATTACGCTCTGTTCTTCACAATGCTATTTATGTTCGTCGGTGCTGCTTCAGGTTCAACCGCCGGAGGAGTAAAAGTCAATACTTTTGGAATCATAGTAGCAACAATGTGGAGTTCTCTATGGGGAAGAGAACATGCCGGTGCGTTCCGAAGACGTTTCAACCCATCGCAGATACACAGGGCACTTACCGTAATAATGGTTTCGCTTACATTTATCTCATTGATAGTGTTCATCCTGACAATCACCGAAGAATTTCGTTTCTTAAATCTCTTATTCGAGACTATATCGGCGTTCGGGACCGTCGGCCTGTCTACCGGTATTACTCCTGACCTGTCCGTAGCCGGCAGGCTGGTTATCACCTTCACGATGTTCGTCGGTCGACTGGGACCGTTAACCCTGGCGCTGGCATTAATCCAACGACAAAAAATTACAGCCTATAACTATCCTGAAGAACTGATAAGAATAGGCTGATATCGGGAGGTATTATGAAAAAGCAAATTGCAGTATTCGGACTCGGCAGATTCGGAATTAGCCTGGCTACAACACTCGCATCGGAAGGACATGATGTACTCGCAATCGATAAAGATGAGACAAAGATTCAGAATGTGGCTTCTCTTCTGACACATGCCGTTCAGGCAGACGCCGTGAATGAAGCGGTCCTTAGTGAACTGGGTATCGCTAACTTCGATATTGCTATCGTTGCCATAGGTTCTGCGATCGAGAGCAGTGTATTGACAACGATATTATTAAAAAAACTCGGTGTTAAATATATAATTGCCAGGGCTAATGACGAACTTCATGGAAGCATCCTTGAGAAAATCGGCGCTGATCATGTGGTGTATGCTGAAAGGGAAATGGGGAGCAGGGTTGCTCATGGCATACTGCTCACCGAAGTATCCGACTACATGACCATTACTCCGAGTTATGGGATCGCAAAATATAAAGTTGCTCCTCATCTCGTAGGTGAGAGCCTGGACTCACTCGAAATAGGCAGGACCGGTAAATGGGAAGTGGCGGCATTACTTATCCAGCGTGAAAACGAGGTTATTGTAACCCCGGACAAAGCCGAGGTTCTTCAAACAGGTGATATTATGATCTTGTCGGGAAGTGATGATAAACTTGTCAAGGTGCTAAACTATTTCAGGGAAAGAAAAAACAACAATAAATGATGACAATAGTCATCGAGTCATTCTTTTCTCCTGACAAATACCATCACACCGGTCTCTATTTCACTTAATCCGGCGACATCCCCGATCACCTTGCCAAAAACGGTTACGGGAGAAACGGGCCTTGGCCGTTCATCGGTACTGGCGGGTGTTGGACCGTAGAAGATACAGAAAGCATTACCCGCCGGCCAGTACCCGAGATCACCTGTTTCCACCACATCCTGCCCATTCTCCGGTCCAATATCCAGTTCTTCCGGAATCCTGAAATAAAGTTCATATCCCCACACGCTTCCCGGAGCTTCATATGGTAGGGTGTTCCATACAGCGTCTGCAGCAGGAGTCTCGTTAAGTTCCGCTTCCAGTCTAATAGTGCCGGTACGTACGCTAATAATCCGCGCCATTTATTCCATGATACCTGACCAGGTAATGATGCTACAATTATACTATGCGCTGATATAATTAACAGTATCGGGGTAGAAAGCATGGCAACTGAACGACAGCTTGACATAGAGACTGAAAAGAAAGTAATCACAGCCCAAAAGACCGAAATTACCGAACATTATATATATGACAGACTCTCACAATCCGTCAAAGGTGAACGCAACCGTGAGATCCTCCAGCGTATCTCAAGGGACGAACTCAAACACCACAACCTGTGCAATTACTATACCTGTATCGAGGTAAAACCGAACAGGTTCAAGATATGGCTCTACTACGCTATCTCCAGGATATTCGGTATCACATTCGGACTCAAGTTGATGGAACGCAATGAAGACAGAGCACACACTGCCTACCAGCAACTGGCAAAAGCTATTCCGGAAGTAGAGAATGTCATCCTTGATGAAGAAAGACATGGCAATGAACTGATAAACATGATAGATGATGAAAGACTCGAATACAGCAGTGATATCGTTCGAGGATTAAATGTAGCCCTGGTGGAGATAACCGGCGCCCTTGCCGGTTTTACCTTTGCTCTCCAGGATGAGAAACTGGTACTTACAGCCGGACTGATAATAGGTATAACGGTCTCGCTGTCAACGACAGGTACCGAATATATTGCCACAAAGTCCAGCACCAGTGTTAAGAATCCTTTAAAATCGGCCTTCTATGCCTGGCTGGCAAATATTGTCGCTATAGCTTTTCTGCTGCTACCGTATCTGATTTTCGGTAATATCTACCTCGCTCTGGGACTGATGATCTTTGATGCTGTGATAGTAATTTTTATACTGACTTTCTACCTTTCGGTAGCCAGGGATATATCTACAACAAAGATGTTTCTGGAGACGACTGCAATCAGTCTGGGAATCGCCGCTCTCGCCTTTGGAATAGGTTTCCTTGCCAGAGAGTTCCTCCATATACACGTATAACCGGGCAACTGCCCTATCTGGCAAGACTTCAGGTAGATCCCGAGGAAGTCGGCGTACAATCTGCTCCTGATGATTTACTCCCGAAAACTGAAAAAACTCTCTCCGGATGTTTCTCGCCGCATTCAGGACATTTTATATCTTCATCGCTGTCGAACATGCCACGCAGCATTTCGAACTTGCCTTCGCACTTTTTACACTTGTACTCATAGATAGGCATAATATCCTCCGTACATCTAGTTTCGTATTACTTCTATCGCCCCTAAAGGACAGGCTCTCACGCAATCGCCGCACCCTTTACACAAAGAAGGGTCCGGCATCGGCGGTTCGTAAGGAGCTTCCTGTATCAGCAGTTTCTTTTCACATGCCTTCGCCGCCGGACATATACCGTCCTCACAATCTCCGGGTCTGCACTTATTATAATTGATTAACGCCATTTTGGAAGGCATAGTCAACCCCTTAGCCTTATTCTATTATACAAAATATAGCACTCGAACCAAATGTCGGTATGTGACTTTTATCTGGACAGAAAGTAATAAGTACAGGTACTACGAAATAAAAACCGGAACATGAAAATGTTTAGAAAATGTTTAGAAATACAGTAAAGTAATTAAGATTATGTTAATAATAATTCAGATATTATATGAATATACAACAAATATCATTGTGTCTGTTAAAAAGCAAAAAAGGTATTGTAAGCCAGTCGAGGTTATTATGATAGAATCGAAGATGTCCCAATCGGAAACAGATGAAAAAAAGGATAAAATATACAATATATTAGCCGTAGATGATGAAACTCAGGTAACTCTGGTATTAAAGAGAGTTCTTGAACAGGAAGGTTACATTGTGACCACATCAAATGATGGCTATGCAGCCCTTGCCACGGTTATTGATTCTCCGCCGGACCTGGTTATCCTGGACATCAATATGCCCGGAATTAACGGATACCAGGTCCTTAGAAGGATCAGGGAGGAACACGATATTCCTGTAATAATGCTTTCCGCTAATCAGGACGTTTCATACATAGATAATACTATAGGTCTCGGCGCTGACGATTATATAAGAAAACCTTTCCACCTCCGTGAATTATCAGCAAGGGTAAAAGCGAAGTTGAGAAGGGTAAGAAAATAAAAATTCACTTTTCAGGACTTCTTTTTACCGACGGCTGCCAGCGGAGCAACTGCGATCCAGAGAGTGATAGTAATCAGCATCGAGGTTACGTAGTTGATATCACCCAGATCGAGTTTTGGGGCAATAACATCCCAGAGTAGCATCAGGAACAGTGAACTCAGGAAAAACCCCGGAATCGCCGCCATTATTCTGAAATAACCCATTTCTATTCTCCTTTTTATTTTATTAATTTATATAAACCCAATATCGAAACCATTCCGGATTTTTCACCGGTTGTGTGCCCCGTACAAGACTTTATGTAGAGTTAATGACTATAGTACACCTTTCCTGAGTTTTTCTGCTTCCTCCGGCGAATAGTGCTGCCGGCTGCTGTGCGCCGGGTGAAGTGATACATCGCCTTCGGACAGAGTATAATTTCCCGTAAACAGGATGTGCATCCACATAAAGGGTTTGTTCACTTTTACAATGTTAACGGGACAATGCACCAGTCCTTTGGGAATATAGACTACGGATGTGGTACTAACAATGTTTTTCTCACCTTCCTCTCCAAAGTAAATTTCGATTTCAGCATCGAATTCATGAAGGTTCTTCGGATTACTGCTGAATATGAAGAAAAGTTCATCGACATCATGAGCGTGAGGTTTGGGGATCATCAGGTTCGGCTGGTCAATGTAAAACATCTGGCATTCAACCGGGAAGCTGGGGAATACAGCTCCGAAACAGTCGTCTTCACCGCATATATGTAATGCCGATGATTCTCTCGCCTTCTCCAACGGTTCTTTTATAATGTATTTCCCGTATTTTGTCTCCGTCATTCCGGTTTCCTCCTTAAACATTTTTTTCTTAGGTAGAACCAATTCTAGGCTTGTAAAATTACCTCTGTCAATATACACGAACGATTTAAGCTACCTTTTATCATTCTTCCACACCTAAAAAAATATCCTTCGCTCTTGCAGTCGGGTTTTACAAAATATCTCTTGACATCAGGATACAAATACATGATAATAATAACAATTACTATTACTAGTAAAATTGGAGTTTTGGTATGTCAAGGAAATCATTACAGAGAGATGCCATTTTAAAAGTGGTTAAAAATACAAATTCGCATCCAGGGGCTGAATGGATTTACGAGCAGGTTAAAAAGGAAATTCCTAATATAAGTATGGGGACTATTTACCGCAACCTGCGGTTACTGGCAAATAACGGACAAATAAAGGATCTTAGTATTCCGGGAACTCCAAACCGTTTTGACGGTAGGACCAGTAACCATCACCATTTGGTATGCGAGAAATGCGGTCGTATCTTTGATCTGGATGAATCTCTGGACAGAGATATGGAGGATAAGATATTTCAAAAAACCAGATTTAAAGTCAGAGTGCAGTACCTGAAATTCATCGGGTTGTGTTCAGATTGCCATGAGCAAGATAAGACCTAGTATACGGCTTCTTCAGAGTCACGATAAAATTTTTATTAAGGAGGACAAAGAACTTGGCTAAACCATTAAAAGGTACACGGACGGAAAAGAATCTCTTAACTGCTTTCGCCGGAGAATCACAGGCGAGAAACAGGTACACCTTCTTTGCCAGCCAAGCTCGTAAAGAAGGTTATGAGCAGATAGCAAATATTTTCACGGAAACAGCTGCAAATGAGAAAGAACATGCTGAGGTCTTCTTCAAGTATCTTGAGGGTGGCGATGTAGAAATCACGGCTGCTTATCCGGCAGGTATCATCGGCGATACGCTGACTAATCTTAATGCCGCAGCGGACGGCGAGAAGATGGAATGGAGTGAGATTTATTCTGATTTTGAGAAGACTGCCAGAGAAGAAGGCTTTGATAAAATAGCGACTTCATTTAAGGAAATTGCAGAAGTAGAAGAATTCCACGAGGGACGGTATCGCAAGTTAGCTGCCAATGTAGCCGCCGGTGAAGTATTTAAAAAGAAAACGGTGGTTAAATGGCACTGCACGAACTGCGGCTATATTCACGAAGGTACAGAGGCTCCCAGGGAATGCCCGGCATGTAAGCATGCACAGGCATATTACGAGCTACTATCGGAAAATTATTAACATCGATCTATAAATATAGAATAAAAAGGACGCGGGAGTGCTTGGATTAAATTGACATCTTTACGAATATGTCAGTTCCAATACCTATTAGTCTGAAGCTCTATTAAAGTAATTAAAAGCAGTCTTGTTGTGAGCATCCTGACGAAACCGAACAGTTGTCAGGTAGTTTAAGAAGACCCTCGCGAAAGGTCTAAAAAAGGAGGTTAATTATGGTTAATGACCAAACCACCGAACGGAAACTCAAACGTTTACGTGTCTGGAATATTGTTGTTGGCCTGATTCTAGCGGTACAGGCTGCCCTGATTGCGGTACTGACCAATGATTTTTCTCTCCCGGTAACCGCAACTTTCATGAGCGGACCTCCCGGTACCACTCCCGAGCTTCATCATCTCTTTAATATCTCGACAGGCTGGGGTGTTTTTGCTTTCCTTACAATCTCGGCTCTTGCCCTGTTAGTTATTGCGTCACCCATAGTCTTTCCCTGGTACAAACGCAACCTCCTCGAGAGCCGTAATTATGGGCGGTGGATAGAGTACTTCTTCAGTTCATCAATCATGATTGTGCTTATCTCACAGATATGCGGAATAAGCGATGTTGCTGCTCTGCTGGGTATCTTCGGCATCAATGCCAGCATGATCCTGTTCGGAGCATTGCAGGAAAAGTACGAAAAACCCGGCAAATCTGGCTGGCTGCCCTTTTGGTTCGGTAGCTTTGCGGGAATCATCCCCTGGGTTGCTATTGTAATCTATGTTGTCGCACCTGGTCTCACCGTGTCGCCACCTGGATTCGTCTACGGGATTATCGTTTCACTGTTCATTTTCTTCAACTGCTTCGCCGTTAATATGATACTACAATACAAGCAGGTGGGACCCTGGCGGGACTATCTCTTTGGCGAGAAAGCATATATAATGCTGAGCCTCACTGCTAAGGCATTACTTGCCTGGCAGGTATTCTTCCCGGTACTGATGTCTTCCTAGTTCCGCATCGAACTTCGAAAACGGCGGTGATACGGCCGCTGGTGAAAGTGGACTGGAAATGATAGAGCGACACATTTCTGTAAGGATTTTTCGTAAAAAGATATGATTTCGTAATATTATTTGCAATATAATTTATTAAGTACACATAGAGGAAGGATATGTCCGATCAGGAATCGGTCTATGATGTTATTATCATCGGCGGCGGACCGGCAGGTCTTGCCGCTGCAATTTATGGCTCGCGAAGCAGGCTGCGAACCCTGGTTATCGATAAGAATCCCGCCGCCGGAGCATTAAATTTTGCCAGCCGGATAGAGAATTATCCCGGCATACCTGAATCTATCACCGGTTCCGAATTGCTGTCCCGAATCAGACGGCAAGCTGAACATTTTGGCGCTGAAATTATCCGGGATGAAGTTGTCGGAGTAAATCTGAACGCAAGTCCCAGAGAAATAATGACGAAGCAACAGGTTTATAAAGGTACAGCGATCATTATCTGCAGTGGGGCGATGGGCCGTTCGTCGTTGATAAAAGGCGAAACCGAATATATTGGGAAAGGAGTAGCGTACTGTGCCGAGTGCGACGCTCCTCTATTTGCCGATCAGGACGTCGTGGTAACCGGAAATCCCGAACTGTTCCAGGAAGAACTGCCCCAGATTACCGGTTTTGCCAGGCATGTTTACCTAATCCCGGTAATTACCCACGGAACAACGTTCGACCAAAATACTATAACAGACCCCAAGATAGAAATTATGGAAGATTATGCCGTTATTGAAATATCGGGAGATACTCTGGTTTCAGGAGTATTGGTCAAAAACAAAACGGGTGACGAGAAAATGCTCGAAGTATCAGGCATCTTTCTTTATTTGCACGGAAGGATTCCTGTCGTCAATTTTCTCGGTAACAGTGTTGCTACCGATAACGACGGATGTATCGCAGTCAATAGAACAGACATGAGCATGCCGATAGATGGTGTGTATGCAGCCGGAGATGTCACCTGTAAAAACACACGACAGTCGATATTTGCAGCAGCCGAAGGGAGCCAGGCTGCTGTATCTTCTTTATCCTATATCAATAAAAAACGTAAATCCGGTGATAAGTGACCTCTCATATTGAAACGGTAACAGATAGTGATACTTACGGATTCAGGAATGTGAATCCTTTAAAAGGCGGTTTCGATGTCTGGAGCAAGGCGGGTTACTGCTTGGAAACTAAGCCCCGATAATGGCATTTTTCAGCCGCCATGTTAGATACAAATAAATACCACATAAGCGAGGATGAGATGAAGGAATATGACATTGTCGTCATCGGTTCAGGGTGCGGAATGAATATCGTTGAGGAAGCGCTTACCCATGGTCTGGATGTTGCCCTGATAGACAAGGGGCCTTTCGGGGGGACCTGTCCTAATCTGGGTTGCATACCCTCTAAAATGCTGATATTCAACGCAGACAGGATAGCCGAGATTCATGAAGCTAAAAAGCTGGGTATCGAGGTTGAGATAAAAAATGTCGATTTCAGCTCTATTATGAACCGTATGAGGAAGCATGTCCGTGACTATCAGAGAAATGCAAAACATGCCATGTCGTACGTAGAGGACCTGGACTTCTTTGAAGGGGAGGGGCACTTTGTCGGTGAGTATACTATAGAAGTCAACGGTGAGGAAATCAAGGGTGATAAAACTTTCATCGCCTCAGGCTCACGCCCTTTCATACCGACGATAAAAGGTCTGGATAATCTGGACTATCTGACCAATGAGACAGTGCTGCAACTGAAAGAAAGGCCGGAAAGTCTGATAATTATTGGCGGCGGCTATATCGCCGTGGAGTACGGCCACTTCTTTTCTGCTATGGGTACCAGAGTGGTCATCCTGGAAATGGCTGACCGGCTTATCCTTGCCGAAGAACCGGAAATATCGGAGCTTCTCAAGAAGGAGTTAAGCCAGCGTATGGAAATCCATACGGGTGTCCTGGCTGAGGAAGTAGAAAATAACGTGCATGGCAGCACTGTACGGGTGAGTAACGCCAGGAATCGTAAAAAAAGAGAGTTCACGGCTGAAAAGGTCCTGGTGGCTGTAGGTAGAAGGTCTAACGCCGACCTTCTGAAGGTAGAGAATACGGGCGTAGAGATTGATAAAAAAGGCTTCATCAAGGTTAACGAATACCTGGAGACCAGCAAGAAGAACATATATGCGGTGGGAGATGCCAACGGTCAGCAGATGTTCACGCATGTGGCTAATATGGAAGCAGAATTGGCTGCAAACAACGCAATACACAGCACCAGGCTGAAAATGGACTATGATGCTGCTCCACACGCTGTCTACTCATACCCGCAGATTGCATCGGTAGGACTGACCGAGGAGACCGCAAGGGAAAGCCATAAGATTCTGGTTGGTAAAGCGAAGTA
The DNA here is from genome assembly GCA_964493985.1 of uncultured Dehalococcoidales bacterium. GTDB lineage: Bacteria > Chloroflexota > Dehalococcoidia > Dehalococcoidales > UBA2162 > MGML01. The sequence continues at coordinate 1,449 of CAZBQL010000030.1, read as the reverse complement.
TTCCGATGTTGCCAAAGGCGAGGCAATGATGGAAAAAAGCGGTTTCGCCAAAGCCATCGTAGATGCGGACTCAGAGAAAATACTAGGCTTTCACATCATCGGTCCCCATGCGCCTATTTTAATCCAGGAAGTGATAAACGCCATGGCGTCCGGGGGTGGCATCGCCCACGTACAGGCAGGAATGCATATACACCCCGCTCTCTCCGAATTGATAATGAAGACATTCGAGAATCTGGAGGAGCCGGCTTAAAGGCAATAGGAGCAATCATAGCCGGAGGTCCTTAAAATTCGAAAATCATGCTCGCCGGGCAGTACCCGAGCAGAGTTTTTAATGTACTCGGTAGTGTGCCAACATATACCAATCCGTTATAAACAATTTAACGGTAAAATAACGGTAAAATGATAGCCTTGGTTTGATCCCACCAGAAGTATATCTCAACCTATTCAAATGCCCTTATGTTGATTTAGTGAAGTCTCATCACTATCAGGTAAGAGATGTCGTTCACTAACAGGATTACACGATAGTATCAGAAACATAATCAAAAAGGTCGGTATTATTCTCTGATTATTAGTTGGCTTGAATTCAACTCTGTGTTATTGTCAGTATTATCGTAGACGGTAGAGTTTGAACAATGACTCAATGGCAATATCTTGTTGAGTTAATAACACTCAATGAACAAATGAGTAGCAGCTATTATAACTCAAAGGGTGCCGAAGGATGGGAATTAGTAGCTGTCCACCGGGCGGAACCAAGCAGTTCACGGGCTATTGTAATTTTCAAACGACCTGTCCAGGATTAATTACGCTAAAATTCATACTCGAATATGCGTTGGGAGGTTATTATGAATATTTGGGGTGATGATAGAGTCTCAAAGCGTTTAGGCACGAGGGATAAACAGGTACTATATTTAAATGCAAAAAAACGATGTGAAAATTGTGGAAAAAAGATAGATTTTATCGACATGGAAGTTGGGTGCAAGAATCAAGCTTATTCTTTGGGGGGACGAACCACTTTAGCTAATAGCCTGTGTCTTTGTCATGGTTGTAAAAAAAGACAAGGTACGGATAGCTGGGCAACATTTCAGAAAAAACAAGGAAAACAAGATTCTAAAACAACTATAAAAAAATCACTTCAGTCACTCAGTATCACACAATTAAAGAATCTGGCTCAAAAACATAAAGTCACTGTCGAGGGGTCACTGGTATACGACTTTTTTGAGACAAGAAGAAAAGCTCCGACGAAAAGTCAGTATATTAACAAACTCGCATCTGTTGTAACAGAGAAAGAAATCTCCTCAGTATAAATAGAGAAACCTAAAACATTTCTCTATTATCCTTCCCCAAAAATTAAAATAATCTTAAAACGACATGATTATTTAATAATTTCCTTTATTTTATAATGATTATTTAATCTAAATTAAGGTAAAGTTAACCGCAACCGTAGTACTG
>CAZBQL010000029.1:0-31525 GCA_964493985.1 uncultured Dehalococcoidales bacterium | reverse complement strand
CGGGTTACTACATCCCTCGACCTTACGGTCGGGGTATTGCGGTAGTACAATAAAATAGATAATCCGGTTACTTTCTTTTCCGAAATCTAGCGGGAATAGGCAGCCGACCAGAGTCCTTTGAAAAAATGCAGCGCATTCGTTCCAAGCACCCTGGTATCATAACCACCTTCCTGGACAACCAAAGTCGGCCGCTGCAGCGAACCTATCGCCTCACCGACCGCTTCAAAATCATCTGCTTCTAAAGTCCACGTCCCTGTAGGATCTTCCCTGGCAGTATCCAGCCCCAGTGGGACCACGATAAAGGCAGGTCTGAATCTTCTTATTCTTTTCAATGTTTCGGCAAGAGTCTTATGATATTTTTCATTTTTTATTATCTCAGGCAGTGGATAATTCACATTGAATCCCTTGCCGGCACCTTTTCCCTTTTCACCTCTGAAACCGCTGAAATACGGGTAGGCAAAGCTCGGATGGCCGTGAATAGATATGGTCAATACATCATCTCGTTCATAAAATATCTGTTGCTGACCGTTTCCGTGATGGTAATCTACATCGAGCATCGCTACCTTACCGTATTTACTTAAAATATTCGCAGCTATGGCTGACGAGTTAAAATAGCAGAATCCTCCGAAAGATGAAGGCTCGGCATGATGTCCGGGCGGTCGAACAAGAGCGTAAGCAAGCCTGTAGCCCTGTAGAAGCTGCCTGGCAGCGGTTATTGCGCTGTCTACCGCCCGTTTTGCTGCAAGGTAGGCATTACCGGTCAGAGGGGTGAATGTATCTATACAGTAATATCCGGCACGTATCGGCAGGTCTTTTGGAGGTCTTGTTTGGTTACGTACAGGAAAGACATAAGGATATATCGCAGTGCCTTCATCGAGCTTGGAACAGACGTTGGAAAGGTATTCTACAAATCGGTAATCATGTACCGCCGTGATATTTTTCTCTGAATAGTGTCGTACCGGTATTCTTTGAAAAAGATCCACCTTGTTAAGTTCTTCCATTATGGCGTCTATTCTGACCGGTGACTCCACATACCCTCTTTCCTCGATGTGATGAATACCATGACGGTCATTAATTACCAGCCTGATACGTTTATCAATCGGAGTTATTCTGGGTACAGGAATGGATGGCTTTCTCACGTACCTCGGTTTTCTCAGGCGAACGGGGTCATCCTTTACCGAGTCAACCACCATTTCGACATAGTCCTTAGGAACGATGCCTTTATATTTACGCTCCAGAATCGCCCGGATTATTTCCTTCGCCTGGCTGTTCGATAACTCGGTGTCCTGTCCAAGGTTGTCATAAACGAGATATGGTGGATTATCGTCACCCGGTGTAAGAGGAGTCTCGTAAGCCGTATTGATAATCGGTGTTGCGCCATATCTTTCATAAAACCTGAGACGGGCTATGTTCTGTTTTCTTATCACAGGATCGCGGCTGAGGTTTGGATTATCGGGGAGACACTCGAAAAAGAGACCTATCGTTTCCAGGTCGAGTGCTTCTTCTCGTACTCTTTCATAGAGGGCTCCGCCGATACCCCCGCCCGTCATCTGTTTAGCCGCCGAAAGGTAATCCAGGTAGCAAAAATTTAAAGAAGGAGCATGGAACAACAGGGCAAACCCGTCTATTTTACCTTTCGCCCCCTCAGCAACGAAAAGAATAGCGCGAAACTGGTATTTCAACGGATTGCGAAGCTGTTCCGGGAGTTTTCTCAAATCTCTCCTGGACAGCAACGGAAACTGCTCTTTCAGGATAGCCAGGACTTCGGCAATGGCATCCTGGTTAGCCGGCGTGATGTCATCATATACACGTCGAATGCGGAACATTTCTTAATATATAACCCTTTCTTTTAATCCAACCTTTTTTGAAATACGATTTTATCATCGCCGGGAGTATAGAAATCAGGGATACGTGCTATTGTTCCATAACCACGTGATTCATAGAACTTCCTCGTCTTGTCATAATCAAGTTTTGAGGATGTTTCTATCAGAATAAGCCTTCCCTCAGTTTTTCTTATACTACTCTCGGCTGCATCCAGTAATCTGCTGCCTATTCCTTGCCGTTTCTTTTCAGGATCAACCGCCATCCAGTAGATATCCCAGGTCCCTTCGGTCAGTGGCGTTGGGCCGAAGCATATATAACCTGCAGGAGTGTTGCTGTCTGTCCCGGCAACAAGGATATAATAGTCTGAACTGATACCATACTCCAGGTAAAGATCGATAAGTTCCCGGGCAATTTTAACCTCAGTTGGAGTAAATTCACTCGTTGCCTGCAATATCTCATCAATTGCAGTCTTATCTTCTACTGTCATCGGTCTAATATCAACCGCCACTGCTTTAGTCCTCTATAGCCAGTAAAACCAGACTTCTGATAAATTCAGTATAGTTCATTCCAGCCGTTGTTGCTTGAAGCGCAGCTCCTGAGTCCGGTGAAATATCCGGATTGGGATTTACTTCCAGAACATATATCGTTCCCTGCCCGTCCATGCGCATATCCACTCTGGCATATCCACGACATCCTGTGACAGTACAGGCTTTTTCAGCCGTTTTGATAATCCTCTGCTTTTCGTTTTCAGTTACCTGAGCCGGGCAGACAGGCTTCGTACCCTTATAATACTGACTCTCAACCTCCCATTTGCCAGCATATGTAATAATGGAAGGTAATCCGGGCGGCAGGGAAAACTCTATTTCCGATATCGCCAGCGCCTGTTTTCCGTTGTTCCCGGTTATTGTGGTATTGAACTCACGTCCGTCGATATATTCTTCAACCAACGCTTCACCGGTCCGGTATTGCATCGCCACCTTCCTGATCTGTGTTTCCAATTCTTTAAAATCACTGAGAACGCTGTCTTTGGTTATTCCGTGGCTGGCATCTTCTGAGTTAGGTTTGATAATACAGGGAAATTTCAGATTAAAATCAGTGAGAGTTCCTGGAGCCAGTAGCTGAAAATCCGGTGTATTAATTCCTCCTGACTTAAGAAGTGCTTTGGTTTCAGCTTTATTTAAAGCCAGCCTCAAAGCCTGCGGAGGGCAACCGGTATATGATATACCGAGATCGGTTAAAACCTGGCAGATATCGGCTTCCGTTTCCGGATATCCTGGAAACCCTTCAAAAAGATTAAACACCAGGTCGGTTTTCAGTTTACCAAGGATTTCTCCGGCTTCCTCGAACGGTAGCGAAAGAGGAATACAGGCAACCTGGTATCCTGATTCATGTAAAGCCTTTTTTACCGCTGCCGCCTCAGTTACTACGCCCTTTACAGCTTCCTCTTCGCCGGCTCCGGAGTAGTAGGAAGAAGCAGGTTTATTATAGACAATGGTTATGTGCATACGTACTGCGGATATCTGCTGAGTGCCGCATTGAATACGGTCGTTATAAGTCCCTGGTGAGTCCAGCCCAGTTTCAAGGCCATAATTACCAGGTCGCTGTAGGTTCCAAGCCCCGGCAGAGGATTAATCTCAATGAAATACGGAGTCCCATTCTTACTAATCCTGAAATCGATCCGTGCAAAGTCACGACACCCGAGTACTTCAAAGATTTTCAAACTGTTTTCTCTGATATGCAGCAATACTTTTTCGTCAAGATGAGCCGGGCATTCATAGTCTACCAGTCTTTCCCAGTCTCTTTTTACGTCCAGTGAATAAATAAAATTATCAGTCTTGACTCTGGGTAAAATTCTCATCACACCGAGTATTTCCGGAGGTGAATTTCCGGTAATACCAACGGTAACCTCATCACCATCTATAAACTCTTCGACCATAACAGGCTGCCGGTAATTAACGAGTTGACAGTATATTTCTTCAAGTGTTTCATCACTATTTATAGTAAAAGATGTGGCACGTACGCCCTTACTCGAACCTTCATAAGCCGGTTTTACTATCGCCGGGAGTGGTAATTCCTTTAAATCTGGAGAGCCAAGCTGATCTTCGGTTTTTACCACTTTCCATCTGGGAGTGGTTATACCGGCGAGGTTCACCAGTGTCTTGGTTAACGGCTTATCAAGGCATATTGCCAGGCACTGTGGGTCAGACCCCGAATAAGGGATGTTCAGCATTTCAAGTACCGCCGGTACCTGGGCTTCCCTGCTCCGGTAGGTACCTCGGCCTTCGGCGATGTTAAAAACAATATCGACGTTTTCATCAACTACATTCTCAAGAAATTCCTTACCTCCACCCAGCATTACGACTGTGTGACCAGGATTTTCCAGAGATGACCTGATTATGTCTATGGTCTCGACTGAATCGTACTCTTCGAGTGCATCATCCGCAACCATCGTTTCTTGACGAAATGCATTTTTAAGATCACAGGATAACCCGATTCTCATCCACATCTCCTTCGGTTACAGTCACAGGTACAGGAACGGACTCACTCTTACCCTTTGAGATTATAGCAGGTATCATCGTCTTAGTGGAATATCTTCGATGACCGTTCGGCCGGGGATTACGGTACCGGAAGACGCCACCTTCATAATTTCTCAATATGAGTTCGTCTTTATTTCTTTTCAGTATATACGATGGTTGTAAAGGTACTTTCCCCCCGCCTTCCGGTAAATCGATGACAAAAGCCGGTACCGCCAGGCCTGAAGTATGACCACGCAATCCTTCAATAATCTGCAGCCCGATTTCCACCGGAGTACGTAAATGTTCGGTGCCCTGTACCTCGTCACACTGATAGAGATAATACGGTCGCACTTTGATTTTCAAAAGACCCTGACACAGTTTCCTCTGGACTTCAACCGAATCATTCACACCCCTCAGCAATACGGACTGGTTATTTACCGGCACTCCGCTTCTAAGCAACTTATCACAGGCTTCTGCTGACTCCGGAGTAATTTCATGGTAATGGTTAAAGTGAGTATTCAGCCATATCGGACTGTACTCAGACAGCATATCGCATAATTCAGTATCTATACGCTGCGGCAAAGTTACAGGGAACCGGCTGCCGATACGGATTATTTCAACGTGATTGATCTGCCTGAGCCTGGATATCACCCTTTCAAGATGCTGAGTAGACAGAGATAGCGGGTCTCCACCGGAAAGAATAACATCCCTTACTTCTTTGTGTCTGCGGATATAATCCAGCATCGCCTCGATCTGTTCCGGTGTTCGTACCCATACACCATGGCGCCATTCCCTTTTACGGGTGCAATGACGACACAACATCGGGCACAAATTGGTCAAGACCATCAACACACGGTCCGGATACCGGTGTACAAGGCCAGGTACCACCGAATCCTCATGTTCAGCCAGGGGATCTTCTTCTCCCATGTCCGATAAAGCTATTTCTTCAAATGAAGGTATAGCCTGCTTCCTTATGGGGTCATTTGGATCCAGGAGGTTGATCAGCGAAAAATAGTATGGAGTTATCGAAAGAGGGTATTTTAGAGTAACGAGTTTGAGTTGTGTTTTCTCGGTTTCTGAGAGAGGTATATACTGCGATAATTCTTCTACCGTGGTGATACGGTGGCGAAATTGCCATTTCCAGTCATTCCAGGATTCTTTGAGACCAGTCAGAGCTGAGCTTTGCCCGCGACTACCGGCTTCAGTAAACGAGGATATATCAGGTTGTAAAGTACTACAACTGGGAGGTTCTTCCTCTTCCTCCTTCAAACATGGTTTGTTTTCGACAAGTATCGTATTTTTCATCTCTCAGTGATTACCCTTATCCTTTCTCGATTTTTTAATTTATTTTAGTCTAGACGGTGTGGAATGAAGAAGTTATAAAATACACACCGGAAATATTACAGAACCGTTACATTTCCTGGTTTCAACTATCCTTACATCCGCGGCTATCCTGTCCAGTTCATTCAATGTTTCACCCCGAACGTAGTTATAGGGTTGCCAGTTTTTTGAGCTGACGATTTTTTCCCGGTTTTCGGTGCTCTCCGGTCAGCTGCGTATGCTTTTCCGACATTATCAATATACCCCTCAAACAGGAGTAGTTCAGGATTGTTGTCAAGATCAATTTTTGTTTTTATCGCTACAGATTTATCCGATTCATTTATTCCAAAGATACTGAAGCGTCTAACCTGCTTTTCTCCTACCATCCCCTCATATTCAAGGCATCTCAGCATCCTCAAATATGAGTCCGACAACATAAATCTCTTTTTCATATACTCATGAATCGGCTTCGGTAATCGTTTCACTTCACTATGATGTCGCATGTGCAGATGCATCCCCATATATAGTTGTCCTTTTCATCCAAAACACTTTGTTCCCGGTAAAACCAAAAATCAAAGCCGATTCAAGTAGTTATTTGATGCTTTCGGCAGTTTCACTTTTTTGCGCCAACTCCGGATGTTTCCATTCAACATGTTTCTTCATATCGGATAATTCCATTGTAGTATAGGTACATCCCTCGGCAGGGCATCGGTGTTCCGTTGCTACCGGTTTTTCCTTCTTCTTAAAGAAATTCATCATTTCACCTTTTAAGAATTATTTAAATCGGTCGATACAGACGCGAGTTCTTCTGCGAGAATCCTGTCCCTGTTTGAATACATGACGTACCCGCATTGCAGACACCAGCCTGTTGCATCATCGTGTTGTCCGGATATGCTAACACTGCTGCTATCGAAAAATATATTTCCGTTACATTTTGGGCACCGTACATTGCTATAACCTTTTTTCACCGTATGATTTTCCACCTTATTTATATTTATTTTATCCAGGTAATCTAACTTATTTTGTAGCTATTCTATTTATAAGCCCGATTTACCATTGACAATCCATGTTGTTTTCTAGTAATATATTTCCTGTAGTTATCTTTTAGATACTTAATACTAGAAATATACTTCTAGTAATCTTTAACAGGATTATACAACTTACATAGAATTTGTCAATAGTATTTTGTATAAATTTTTTTGGGAGGAAAGGTACATGTCTGATTGGACGTTTGTAACCAACCACGCACTTGTGCTTGCCTCTATCGCAAAAAGAACGGATCAAACAGCCAGAGAGATAGGAGATGATGTCGGTGTGACCGAGCGTACTGCCCATAAGATAATACTCGATCTCGAACGAGACGGATATATCACAAAGACCAAAGTGGGTGTAAAGAACAAATACAGGATACACCCGGCTCTTCCGATTAAATCCACCGACGGAGAAGTCGGTGAACTACTCACGATCCTGGGGTGGAAACGCAGGACGAGGCAAAAACCGAAAAACTCTTAGTTTACCCGGATTATCCGTCATCCTCCCAGTCCATGTTACCCGTATAAGCTATTCTTTCGAGCTGGTCCCGGGCACGAGTATAGAAGAAATCAGCCAGGTGCAGCCGGCTTTCCTTATTACGCATTCCCATAACTGCCATATAAAGCACGAATAAATCTATCCCGTACAGGTCATCATCGGGAAACCGTACCAACTCGCGATATCCTTATGGGAAAAGCCGGATTCCAGGTAATAGGGAATACGGCAGCTATGACTTCAGCGAGTGGCATCACGGAGCAGACAAGTGGATACTTGAAGCTGTGAAGGTGAAACAAGTAATATGAAATCACCACTGTGGGTGCCATCCGCTCTATTTGTGCTAAGTTTGATATGTGTAGATTAGCCTTTGTATAATACCGGAAAACAATGAGTAAAATTCTGTTTTGACAAATCGATCCATCAAGTCGATACTTCTTGTCTTCGGAGCCACCGGATTCAGCTTTAATATCGGCAACGTTATCCATGAGTTCGGTCATGCGGTTGCCGACCGGATGAGCGGAATTCCTCTATCAAATATTCATGTCATAATCCATCCGTTTTTCTCCCCTCATATGAATATCGAGGGAGGGATCCCTGAGAGTATGATTGGCTGGCCTGATGCGGCCGGACCACTGGCAAATGTGGCTTTCGGACTGCTGATCTTCGCCATTTTATGGAAGAAGCGGACTCCTTTCACCTTTCCATTGCTGTTATGGGGCCCGTTAGCCTGTGTCCAGGAAGGAATTGGACAGATCATGACTCTATCAGATCACGGCAGTGACGCCGCCCGCATGATCGCCGCCGGCTTCCCTGAGTCGTTACTCATCGTTATCAGTATACTTTTAATACTGATCGGTATTTCCCTGTTCGGCCTTGCCTTTCCGGTTGCCGGTATTTCAATGGATACTCCCTTTTTCAAGAGACTGAGTATTGTTGCCGGCGGTATGATTCCGTACGGGCTGCTCACACTGTTGATTTGTGTTCTGGCAAGTCCGAACCAGCAGGACGTATCCCGCAGTTACAATATCATCGGCGGTTTTGCTATTATCGCTGTTGTCGTCGCGGCAGTATATTCACCTGTAAGGTGGCTGGTAAAACGATTTCAAATACGCACGGACTTCCAGGCGAAATGGTCTCATGGGATTTGTTCAGTCGGATTGATGGCAGTCATCGTCGTTTTGCAATTACTGTTTCTGAACTAGAGTTGATTAGTCAAAGAAATATAGGTTAAAAACATTGGCTGGGGAAGAAGGATTCGAACCTTCACTGACGGATCCAGAGTCCGCTGTCCTACCGTTAGACTATTCCCCAGCGCATTTCGATTATAGCCAAAATCTGATTCTGTGGCAAGGTTAACGGGTTGACAGGACCCCTTAAAATAAAAATCCTCTACCCGTCCTGAAAAGAACACACGCCGGTATTGATCAGACGCCCATTATTGTGTGGGACGTCCGATATTAAATTAGCATCCAGGTTTTCACATTTAAGTTTAAGCTATGCCACTTCGCAAATTTGCACTTGCGGTTGGATATCAGTGAAATTCGGCAGATCAGCCATCATATCCTGAGCATTCATCATACATTTCTGTAATGAATCCATATCCTCAAAATACAAATAGCCTATTGCTACAAAGGGAGATGGAGATCCTTCCATACCCCCAATACCCTTGTCTACTTCCGTGCGTACCAGACCGAGGTCCCCGATTGTATCATTTACCATTGTGATGTGCTTGTTCAGATAATAGTCCATGTCAAACTTTTTACCAGGCTCGTTAGGATACATAACCAGTACTCTGATCATTAGACTCCTCCTGTATTTTTCTATTTACTTCCCAACCTCTTCATTTGGCGGGAGTAATCCTTATTGTTACACGCTTAACCAGTAATTTAAAGTCCAGAAATCCACAATCTTCCGGAAAACATCTCTTTAATTTCATCGATTGAAGGAATGTATTTGTTCGTCGTATCAATCAGAATGGTCGGGTACGGTAATTTCGGTGTTTCATATTCCGCAATGCCCACCGTTTTTTCTGCTCTTACATCTTGAACGTCCCTGTCACCGTGAAAATATTCCCTTGTTGAGTCATTCAACCCTCGGTTTAAACGCCGTTCCTTGGCTTTTTGGGGTTCGATGTGACAGATAAGAATAAAAACATCAGCTACCTTGCCAAGTGACTCCAGGCGTGGTTCCCATACATTGTGTTGGAAAGCGGCTTCCGCGATCAGAGAAATATTGTTTTCAAGCAAATCTGAAATGGTCTGAAAAAAAAGGTCCGTTACCAGTTTGTTGGTACCAGAAGGCAAATCGTTGTGTTTTTTTTGAAAGGTATGAACATAACCCTCTTTTAAGGCATCTCTGCTGATAACGGGAAGAAATAACTTATACCCTAATTCCCGGGAAAAAGTGGTCTTCCCTGAACCTGGTCTTCCTGTGACGATAAGTAAATAAGGTTTTTTCATAATTTTACACGAGTGGGATTTGATATGTACTTACAGTATAGCACCGCTACTTCCCGATCTCTTCAGTTGGCAGATTGCTATTTCGTTGAATCGTTATAAGCTTTTATAATCTCTTCAGTTGAAGGTAATATATTTACTTTCTGGAAAGCACTAAGTAAGTCCGATACTCCTCGCACTAATCCACGATAAACCTTACCATCTTTAAATTCATATACATCGGCTTGAGAGCGAACAAATTGCTGCCCTGTACCCTGGACACCAAAAAATACACCATCCCAAGTACCTCTCCATTCTCCGAACACGGCGATCCTGTCTCCTTCTGCAATCATATCCAGTATTTCATAGTGTGCATCGGAAGCCATCGAGTGCATGAATTTGCTATACTGTTTATACCCCTCTAATCCTTTCAATCCTCCACCTGCAGCACCGTTATAATCTTGGTGTAGAATTTCATCAGCTTTCGAAAAATCCTGTTTGTTGTGTAGCTCATTGAAATATCTCTGTAATACCTTCTTATTTTCCTCTATACACATCGGTTAAGCTCCTTTAAAAACAAAATCGGGTACTACATTCCACCATATCACCTGGATGTATTCGTAGTACCCTTCTGAACCTTTATGAACAAGTTGTTAAGTTATTGAGTATAGGACATGAGTGAATAAGAAGTCAAGATACGGCGTCAACTCGCCTGGGTCTTGATTGCAGCAAGTTTCAACACTGATTTTGCCCAAACTTGACATCTCCACACTAAATACCTTATACTCCAATTTCCCCATTGTCCTGGCAGTGAAAATTCTCGCTATTAGGAGGATGAGATGACAGAGCAGAGGAATTACCGGATTTCACAGATCGAAGGTAAGATTACCTGGCAGGTGGAGGAACTCTGGGAGGGCGGAACAGTCCGTGGACCCTACGGCACCAAAGATGCGGCAATCCACGCGGAAGAAAAATTCGCAACCGAAAACAATTTCTACGATAGCCTTGTATTGAAAGAAGCCGCAGAACAAAAACTGAACCTGACAGACGCCTTCACGAGAGATGATGAGGGAAACTGGACCTGCACCCAGGCATGTTCGCTGACCATCGACCAGAAGGAGATACGGTTCAGCCAAGGTCTGACTTTTTCAAAAGGAACTCCTTTCATGGGAGTCGATGTCGCGGACTGGCTTGAAAAAAAAGCCAATACTTAGAGATATTTAGGAATCTTCCAGTCTTAACCACAAATACTTGTAATTTACGTTCATATGTGCTATTATGATAGCAGTATATGGGAAAATGTCAGGGATTTCTTGAAGTTCCTTCATTTTTAAGCGATTTTTTGACAGGTTGTTATCCCGAGTGAGGTTGACCGCGGTGGATGTAGTTCGTAGGATTTCCTAAGATCCTGTCTGTCTATCCCCAATACGGAATCGATTTCCGTCACCTGTGTTACTAAAATCACATCTCAAAGCCATTTACATATCGTATACTCCCTTATAAGTATACGAATAAACCTATATCAATGAATTATCAAAAGGAGGTGAAATAGTGGAAATACTGGAAAAGGTAGTATCATCCCTGGAGAACGCACTGGACTTGGTCCTGGGAGAAGACATCCAGAAACGGGCAGACAAGTACATCGAACAGTATCTTTACCCGAACAGGTATTAATCAGGGTAAGTTAAAAAGTCCGGTACTTAAGGAAAGTCTTCGCCGGACCTGAGAGGACTAAAGGAGAGCAAATGCTCTCCTAAAGTTTTTCCAGTAGTATTTTTACGGTAGCGATGAATTCGATGTTACACTTACATTTGAAGAAGTATATTTTCCCTGGACTACCACCAGTTCGCTTCCTGCACTAACCAGAATGCCTTCGACTACTATTGTCTTGCCTTTTTTATATACAACTTTTTCATCAGCCTGGTAGTTGTCCCAGATTTCCGGTTGAATACGTACATCCACTTCTCCTTTGCTGTTTCCGAGTGTCATATACGCACCGCCAACACCCAGCGGATTCTCAACAAAAAAGGTAATCTTCCCCCTGACTTTTATAACCTGGTCTACCATCGAAATATTAACCTGGTCGGGTGTGAGTGTACCAGTATCCGGAGCGCAACCAGGCAAACACACAGCCAATAGAACTAGAAATGAAATCAGTTTAAAAATCATACTATACACCTGATATTTCCTGTAATAGATTCTAGTCGGCGGTAGATATGCATGTCAAAAACAGGGAGTAATGCCGTATTTGACATGAATAGATTATGAGATTATTCTGAAATTAGACCAGCTTTAAAAAGGAATCTCAAATTGGCAGATCTGGATTCTTTACAGAAAACACTTTGTATAAGCTTCAAGGACATTTCGCTTCTGGAAAAATCCCTGGTACACCGTTCCTATTTAAATGAAAACCAGGGTATCGGATCTGACTCCAACGAAAGACTCGAATACCTTGGAGATGCTGTTCTTGGATTTATCGTAGCAGAGAAATTATACAGGGATTTTCCTTATTATGATGAGGGCCAAATGACCAGACTTCGATCTGTGCTGGTCCGCAGGGAAACTCTCGCCAGGATATCAAGGAGTATAAACCTTGGAGAATACCTGTTTCTTGGAAGAGGAGAAGACACCAGCGGTGGAAGAAATAAATCGGCAAATCTTGCCTGCGCTCTTGAAGCTGTGATAGCCGCAGTCTACCTGGACCAGGGAATCATAAAAACCAGGAAAATGATATTAAGACTGCTGGAAGATGAATGGCAAAAAGCAATAAAAAGACCGGCTGCTATTGATTACAAGTCCAGACTCCAGGAGTTACTACAGTCACGCGAGCAAAAGATCCCTTCCTACTACATAACGGGAACTTCAGGTCCCGACCACATAAAAACGTTCAGTGTCGAGGTTAGACTCGGAGACCAGGTACTGGGTAGTGGTTCCGGCAAGAGTAAAAAGGAAGCGGAGGCGGAAGCAGCCAGAGAAGCGCTTCAGAAAATATCATGAGACTTTACACGCCTATTCTTCTTTGATAAACTGCAATTGAGAGGAGAATTATTTCAACAATCACTCAGAGGTGAGACTATGGCAAGACGAGGGGATTACAGAGGCCGGGAACCTAAAAAAACGAAAAAGGACGCAAAGAAAAAGAACCTTACTACTACCGTTGTTCCTACTCCTATGCCTGTAGAAGTAATCAGGAAGGAACGGAAAAAGAAAGAGGAAGAAGAGGAAGACTAGCTTTTTCTTTCTTGCTTTTCCTGCGGATAAATACATAACGCGTTTATGTCTACAGTTTTAAAGACGATCAACCGGCTGGTACACAAGTAGTCACCGGATTACCGGCCGGTTAATGTTTTCCAATGAGATCCAGTGACTATGAATGAGTTAAGTGGTATCAAGGCTACCGTACATGGTCGTGTTCAGGGAGTTTTCTTCCGTGCTTCTACACGGAAGGTCGCCAGAGAACTGGAACTCTCTGGTACAGTTCGCAACCTGCCAGGCCGGAATCAAGTTGAAGTTTACGCCGAAGGTAAAAAAGCACAGATTGAAAAACTAATTGGATTTCTGAAAACAGGTCCACCGGGAGCAAAGGTTGAAAAAGTTGATGTTGAGTGGCTGGAATATACCGGTGAATATACCGGATTCAACGTTATTTATCAGTGAGAATGACCTGGTATCTACATATTGGAAAAATGTGTTCCGGTCTTTATGAATCCAGTTCGATTTTCGCTTCTGCGATAAGGTCGAGATAATCCGTTTTCAACCCAAGTTCCTCAGTGACTTCACAGTCCACCTCGTAAGGTTCTCCAACGAAAGTATACCCGTAATCTTCAACCTCTCCATAAGGAGAATCATCAGGACCGGTAAATATCTGCCGACCTTCAATTATTCCCAGATCGAATGGAAGCGTAAAATATAGGTCCGTAATCACCCTGTCGATACCAAGACTATAGAGAGTTTCCCATCCGGTTAGTTCACCGGTACTATACTTTGAACTGGGCAGTAGTGTAAGCATATTCATAATACTCAGACTGCCTATATCCCGGTATACCTTAAGAGGAGCAACAGAGATCAGGAAATCACTTGACAGAATTACGTTAGGCACCCAGAAAGTAGGTACCATCAACGGCTTGGGTAATGGGTTATCCACCTCAACCCAGATGCAGTCTTTAACATCCAGCATCAATACTCGTGGAAAGTCATAACCGAGTGACTGGTAAATGGGATATATAGACTCACCGCCGGTAGTACCTTCAAGAATCAGGATATCAGCATCACTTACCTGCCTTATCCCCCTGATTATCGTCGAAAGCAATTCCCTGCTTGTAGTAACAGGATACGGTTCCACAAAACCGGCGCTCGGTTTAATCAGCACGCGCCTTGCCCGCGATATGGTGGTCGGTGCCTTAAACACAAAATCATCAGCATCAAATTTCAAGTCTTATTTTTCCTCCGTCAGCAGGACAAGAAACTAAAAACTTTTACTTCGAAGGTTTCAGGACTACGACTCTGGTACTCTCAGGAAGTTCACCTGCTTTATACTCAATTTCACTCGTATCCATAAAGGTAACATTTGTTTTCCCGTCAGTGAAGGTGTCAACACCCGCAACCGGGAAATCAGGGCATCTTTCGTTGCAGAAATGCATAGGCATTACTACAGCAGGCTTCAGCTTTTCAATGACAGCATCAGCAGTTCCGGCATCGATGGTGAAATTCCCTCCTACCGGGGCCATCAGAACATCAACCTTACCTATTGCAGCCACTTGCCGGTCACTGAGCATATGACCAAGATCACCCAGATGACAGATTTTAATACCATCTACTTCCATACAGTAGATTATGTTAGGACCACGCTCATTTCCGCTTGAACTGTCATGAAAGGTATCGATCCCGCTGATCTTGATGCCTTTCATTTCAACCGGCGTAGATTCATCTATTACCTGCGGATTACCCCGAACAGCGGCGATATTGTTATGGTCACTGTGTCCGTGACTTACTGTCACGATGTCCGCGAATTCGTCTATCGGTTTATAATTCATTCCGAGAATCGGTTCATACGGATCTGTGATAATCTTCACTCCGGTATCCGAGGTTATTAAAAATGAAGCATGACCCAGCCATTTGATCTTCATAGCAGCATTACCTCCATAGTATTATTCAGACAGTGACATCACAAGGTTTACCAGCGTCCTGACCGGCACTCCGGTAGAACCTTTTACTTTGTAACCTTTTATTTTATCCGTATAAGCGGTGCCGGCAATATCCAGGTGTACCCAGGGAATCTCATCCACAAATTCGCCCAGGAAGAGAGCCGCCGTTATCGACCCGGCTGATCTGCCGCCTGTGTTTTTGATATCGGCAACATCGCTCTTATTTTGTTCTTTGTACTCATCGTGCATCGGCATCTGCCAGATACGCTCTCCGGCTTCTTCACCGGCCGCGACAACTTTATCAGCCAGTTCCTGGTTATTCGAAAAGGCGCCGGTACACACATCGCCTAACGCTACCTGAATTGCCCCGGTAAGAGTGGCGACGTCGACAATCCGTTTGACTTCCTGTTTCCTGGCATATCCGATAGCATCGGACAACGCCAGTCTTCCCTCGGCATCGGTGGATATTATCTCAATGGTTTTTCCTTCCATCTGGGTGACAACATCACCCGGTTTCAGGGCATTTCCGCCTGGAAGGTTTTCAGTAGCCGGAACAAGACCCAGCACATTGATCTCGGGTTTCAGCCTTGCTATGGCACCCATTGCCGCAATGACCGCGGCTCCGCCGGACATATCGTCCTTCATTTCCTCCATTCCCGCGGAAGGTTTGATGGATATTCCACCGGAGTCGAAAGTAATTGCTTTTCCGATAAGGGCTATTTCTATATCAGGTGTTTTCCCGCCACTGTACCGCATAATAATAAACTTAGGAGGCTGTTCACTTCCCCTGGCTACGCCGAGCAAAGCTCCCATCCCAAGTTCCTGCATATCTTCTTTTTCTAGGATCCGTACTTCCAGACCGGTTTCATCACCCGTCTTCCTGGCCGTTGCCGCCATGTCGGAGGGAGTCATATAGTTTGCCGGCTCATTCACCATATCACGGGCATTCATCGCTGCTTCAGCGATAATCTTCCCTTTTTCACACCCTGACTCCATACCGGATTTCAGGTTATCATCATTCGTAATTATCGTTAGTTGCCTGATATTACCGTGTTCCGCTTCTTTGGTAATGTGGCGTCTGAAACTATACGTACCCAGCAATGCGCCTTCGGTCATCGCCTGGCTTGATTTATCGGCAGGAATGCTATTATTCCCGAACACCACGGCTGCAATAGTTTCGACATTGTTTTGTTCAAGCGAACGGCAGGCTTCTGCAACTGTATTACGGATGCCATCTAAATTCAATTCATCTTCTTTGCCTAATCCGCAAATCACCACCCTCGAAGCAGGCAGTTTTCCAAGCGTATGTATAACTGTTAATTGACCAGGTTTCCCCTTTATTTCTCTGTGGTCCAGCAATCGAGAGATTATTCCTTCGAGGGCAGAATCTATCTCAGCCAGGTCACCTTCAAGGTGGTCCGGTCCTTCGAACATATAGAGGACAATAGCGTCGGCTTCTACATCCCTGATATTGCCAGAAGCTATCTTTATCTCCACCCTCATCTCCTAATTTCGTTATCCGGAAGTCCAAACAGTTTTTCCGAATTTACAAATATAGAGTTTAACTAAAACCGCAACCACCCGGTTTCAAGGATTTTAATGTCTGGAAGAGATCAAGAAATATGCATTCGGTCCCGGGCAAACGCGGGTTACTTTTCTATCATATCTGAAGAATCAAATAATCTTAAGAAATCGTTTTTCCGTATCACAAGTATCACAAATCGAGAAGTTTATATCGAAACTCTATGTTTTATTATAGAGCTTTTCATTACTTAACGCTAGATGTATTGTGAAACTTTTATTATCTGAGAACTATGTGGAGACCTTCCCTATCCTGTTTTCATACCGGTTCTCATAGTCGATGGATCATCAGTATCCCGGCTTCTCAGTAAAAAGTATCGCGGGCTGTCCATCTGGGAATGAGCAGGAGGGGTACTCAGTGCTTTATGGATATTAGTACTGCTATCCCGAAGTTTGCTTGTTTCGCCTTATCCTTCGATCAACGACTGCCGGACTTAATAATACGGTCAGCATTATCAGCGTTAAACCGAGAAATAGCGGCAGACCAATCCTTCCTTCCGAATAAAAGGTAACCATTATGAGAGTGAGGAATCCCGAAAGGAGTAGAAGGACTCCTCTCAACCAACGTTGTCTGAGTCTAATAAACGCTATCGTGGTTGCCGCAAGAGCGAGAAAACTCAGTCCGATACCAGGTGCGAAATAACCAACATATTCCAGGTTCACTTTAAGGAATTCTCCTTCTTTACCGGCAGCCAGATACCAGCCGATAACAATCGGAACAGGCAGAGTCATTAATGCACTATAAAGCCAGTCTCTTTTAACCGTCTTTACCGTAACGGACCACAAAAGCACCGCCACCAGGGGGAGATATATGACTATTGCTACCCATGACCAGCCTGCAGGGAGATAGAGAAGCAGGATTCCTGCTAATAGCACTGGTATAAAATAATATCCACGCCAGGGGAAGAGCCAGACCGGCTTGCCATGGAGCCAGCCATAGAGAGCCATTGCAAGTACTCCGCCGAGAGTAACAACTAACCAGCCTACTCCCTGCCACCAGTTTAAAGTAAAGAGGAGAGCGAAAAGCATGTGAGGTAAAGAGGCCATAAGAGCCTGTTTCCAGGTACCCTGGCTGTGTGCTTCGTAGATCTGACGTGCTATGACGGCTGCTGACCCAAAGAATTTTATACAGGATGCGGCCGCCTCTTCTTCAGATAGACCGGCATCTCTCATCTCCTGGAATTCATCTTCAATATGCGACTGAAGTTCATTGATAACCTCACTCTCGTCCGCCGCATCCAACCGAAGGTTATTCCTGATGTCATCCAGATATTGACTTAACGACGTTACCACCCTTCCACCTCACATCAGAGAGTAGCAGGTCGAATGATAAGGTTCATTGCATACAGGAAATCCTGCCATTGCGTTATCTTCTCTTCTAAAAGATTATTTCCTTTTTCCGTTATATAATAGTATCTCCTCTGTCTTCCGCTTGGCAGCATTTCCCATTTTCCCTTTATCAAGCCGGACTTTTCCAGTCGATGGAGTGCCGGATAGAGTGTGCCTTCTTTGAATTTGAAGTATCCCCGGCTCCGTTTTTCCAGTTCCTTGATAATCTGGTAGCCGTACATCGGCTGTCGACCAATCAAGCATAACAACAACGACTCAGAACTGCCCTTCATTAACTCTAATCGTTGCCCCATGGTAGTTACCTCTCTTTTAAATACTTCGAGTATATACAGGTATAACAATATTATCAAATGTCATAGTTCATTTCAATACATCGATATAATACGAAGTAACAGGCCGGTTACTTTCTCAATAGGTAGATTCAATCTATAATGTTGGGAAAACCGGTGGTATTGATAACTGTTTCCGCAACATATTTTTATCGATTTCTCCTGATGCATTCTTCGGCATGGGTCCGGAGAAAATGATCTGCTTGGGAATCTTGTAACTTGCTATACGGTCGAGGCAAAACTGCCTGATATCCTGCTCCGTTATCCTGGTATTTTCACGCAGATTGATCACCGCTCCTATAATCTCTCCGCGCATTCTATCGGGAATTCCCATGACAGCGATCTCTGCTACTTCCGGCATCTCCGCTATTACCATCTCGATATCTGCCGGATATATGTTCTGCCCCTTGACGATAATCGTATCCTTACTTCTCCCTGTTATATATAAATTACCGTCTTCATCTTTCATTCCGATATCTCCGGTATAGAGCCATCCGTCCTTAATAAACTTATCGGTATCCTCAGGATTGTTGTAATATCCCTTCATTATCGGTCCATTTACCAGGATTTCACCTGATTCTCCTGTCGATGCTTCGGTACCGTCAGTATTGACTATTTTAATGTTCCACCCGGACAATGGCTTACCAATCGATCCTGTTTTAACCGTTTCACCTATTGGGGGACAGGTCACATGACAAACCGCTTCGGTCAGACCATAACAGTCCATAATATCAAGCCCGAATAACTCTTTGAATTGGTTTGAGGTACTGACAGACAGAGGAGCCCCGGCACTGGCACACAGTCTCAATGAACTGAGATCATTCTGAATCCCATCTTTTTTAGCCATATCCACGGCAAGGGCAAATATATAGGGTACTCCAAGGAACATCGTTCCTTTCTCACGCTCGATTGCAGTCATACAACTATTAATTGAAAGTCCCGTGCCAGGCACAACAATTATGGTGCCGCCCGTATATATGGTAGAAAGTGCTGCAGCAATCAGTCCGTATACATGAAACGTCGGTAATGCAAACAGCATCATGATATCTTTATCTGACTGATTGTACCCGCTGGAAGACCATATGGCTTCTTGCACGAGGCTGTAATGAGAAAGCATAACTCCCTTGGGCTGAAACGATGAAGCTGAAGTATACATTATCACGGCAATGTCGTCAGGTGATCGGACAACGTTTAGATGTTCATCGGGACCCGAATAAATAAATTCATCAAATCCGATGAAATTCTCTCTTTTCTCCGCACCTACCTCAATAACGAGTTTAATCGATTTCAGATCAGGTAATATCGGAGTCATTATATCCAGCGCCGTTTTCTCTGAAATGACAGCAGCCGGAAGTGAATTATTGAATAATGATTTCATCTCCCTGAGCTTGTACTGCTGGTCAAGCGGGAGCGGAATCGCACCTATCTTGGTAATACCAAAAAAAGCAATGAAGAATTCAGGGCTGTTCGAAAGAAATAACGCTACTCTGTCGCCTACGGTTATCCCGGCTTTCAGCAAAGCGTTGGCAAAACGATTTGATTCTTCGTTAAGAGATGTATACGTTACCCTTCGGTCACCGTATATTATCGCGTTTTTATCTCCGTATCGGGAAGCTGTTCGCTCCAGCACCGATTTCAGGTTCATCGAAGACTATTCCTCGCCAAGTATCACCCTTGCGTCTACGGCTGTTGCGCCATCACTGTAAGCAAAAACGGGATTAAGATCAAGTTCATCTATCTCCGGATGCTGTTCTACGAAAGCAGAGACTTTAAGTATCAGTTCTTCAAGATTTTCTATATCCACGGGTTCCTGTCCGCGATATCCTTCCAGTACGGGATATCCCTTGATTTCTTTAATCATCTCCCGAGCGTCTCTTTTTTCCAGAGGCACTATTCTGAAAGATACATCTTTGAGTATTTCCACGAGGATACCGCCGAGGCCGAACATTATTACTGGTCCGAACTGGGCGTCCTTGGACATTCCAATAATTACCTCAACACCGGGACGGGCCATTCGCTGAACGGATACGCCTTCGATCTTCGCATCCGGATAGGCTTTCCTGATAGCTGTCATTATATCATCATAGGCTTGCGCCACTTTCTCTTCAGTATCCAGGCCAAGTTTTACACCGCCGGCATCACTTTTATGTATCACGTCAGGCGAAGTTATTTTCAATACTACTGGCAATCCCATCTCTTTACTTAGAGTAATTGCCTGCTCTTTCGAAGTAGCCAATTTTGTTTCCACAACAGGTATACCCGCCTGTTTGAGAAGTTCTTTTGCTTCTATCTCGGTAAGCAGGTTTCTTCCTTCGGCTTTAGCTTTATCAATCAACTGCTGTCCGGTCACGTATGCCGTCCTCCTGTGAAGTATTTCGATATATAAATACGATTGCCAAGTATAGCATTTTCTTTACTCTTTGCCAAGAAAAGAACAGTTGTTGACAGACCTTTGGTACAAAGTAATATTATGGAATACACGACCTGAGAATCTGGTATAATTTAATCCCATTGTTTGTACAGGAGGTTACACATGATTACCTGGAATTCGATAACAGAATGGCTTGTCCAGCACGGTATAAAAATCCTGATAATCCTCGTTATCGGCATTATTCTCTGGTTCCTGATACAACGGCTTATTCCGCCACTGATCAACCGGACCGTAGAGAAAACAAAGGGAGAGAGTAAAAAAGGTCTGGAAAAGCGAACAAATACTCTCGTTGGGGTACTTATCGGGATAAGCAGGGTTATTATTATCGTTGTCGTGTTACTTATGATACTTAATGAAGCAGGAGTTCCGATAGGTCCTATGCTGGCAGGTTTCGGTATTGCAGGTGTAGCCGTCGGTTTCGGAGCGCAGTACCTTATTAGAGACCTGATAGCCGGTATTTTTATCCTGTGGGAGAACCAGTATCGTGTCGGTGATGTCGCAATGGTAGGCGGAGTTGCAGGACTGGTGGAAGACGTAACCCTCAGAAAGACAGTACTGCGTGACCTCGACGGTATTGTCCATCATGTCCCAAACGGTGAGATCAGGGTTGCCAGTAATTATTCACGTCACTTTTCCAGGGTTAACCTTAATGTCTCTGTTTCCTACGGTACGGACCTTGACCATGCGATATCGGTAATAAACCGGGTCGGTGAAGAACTCGCCGCAGATGAAAACTGGCGGGACCGGCTGATAACTCCGCCAATAGCCCTCAGAGTAGATAAACTGGGAGATTCCGGCATAGATATAAAGATAACCTGCGATGTAAAACCTTTAGAGCAATGGTCAGCTACGGGAGAACTAAGACTACGACTGAAAAAAGCCTTCGACGCCGAGGGCATTGAGATACCGTGGCCTCATACCAAACTTTATTTCGGCAACAGCATGGAAGACGTTACCGGCCAAAAATAAAGGGACCGACACCGAAAAAATCGGAGGAAAAACGATGACAGTTAAAGCATATTACATGGAATCTGATGGAACTCTTCAATTCGATATCAACAGGAACGAAATCAAGTCTGCCTGCAAGTCAGAACGGGGACTATTATGGGTGGATATAGAAGGTGATGATCCAGAAGACATCAGCCTGATGCCAGACGTATTTCATTTTCATCAACTGGCAATAGACGACTGCCTGGGAGAACGGATAAACCCGCCGAAAGTAGATGAATTTGAAAGCCACATCTTTGTTATACTTCACGGGGTGAATTACACGGTTGAGTCCGATATTGTCGAAACGTCACAGCTTGAACTGTTCATCGGTGCGAATTTTGTAGTAAGTCACCACACTTTTCCTATTCTAAGTACCCAGGAAGTGAAAAGACTTGTTGAAGAAAGTGGGCGTCCAATGAGAAGAGGTGCTGACTTCCTTGCCCATGAAATAGCGGATGCCCTGATAGATAATGTACTGCCGACGATAGATACAATGAATGACATTACGGATGATATCGAGGAAGAAGCCATTCACAATCCCCAAAAAACAACACTTGAAGCTATCCTGAAATTAAAGCGTTCGACTATGCAGCTCCACCGCGTGATGGCTCCTCAACGTGAAATCCTTAATCGACTAAGCAGACGGGAGTTCCATGTAATCACACAGGAAGCCCAGATATATTTCCGTGATATATACGACCACCTGGTCAGGATAGAAGACCTTAACCAGGATATACGTGACAGGACCGATAATGCCTTATCAACCTATATGTCATCAGTAGCCAACCGGCAGAATGAAACTATGAAAATACTTTCTATAGTCGCTGCTGTTTTCCTGCCGTTATCACTGCTTGCCGGGATATACGGCATGAACTTTGAATACATGCCGGAGCTTTCCTGGCGTTGGGGATATTTCGCCGTGCTGGGGCTGATGGCAGTAGTCATAATAAGCGTACTCTGGTGGTTATGGTGGAAGAACGTGATAACGGTTGGTAAAAAGAGGATTAGTTTCATCAGACCGATAAAAGCGGATACGAAAAAACTGCTGGGGCATATAGACCGCCTCGCTCGTGAAAATCTCGATTCGTGGAAACTGTGAGTCTTATGTCTACGATAGCGACGGCAACCAGGTAATGTGCGAAAACCTGAATGCAAACCCGAATTGACATTTTATAACAATATTGTTATAATAGCCCGGCGTGTGGAATATTGAATATTACAGGTCGGAGACTGGAAAATATCCAGTGCAAGAGTTCATCGACTCGCTGGACACTAAATCTAGGGCTAGAGTTGCTAGAATTTTGGATTTACTTGAAGAGTTTGGCATTGATTTGGGAATGCCCTACGCTAGGCACTTAGAAAAGCAACTCTGGGAACTAAGAGTAAGGCACAGTAAAAACAGGTATCGAATCATTTACTTTCTGGCGAACGGTGAGTCTTTTGTCTTATTACATGGGTTTATTAAGAAGACGGGGCCGGTACCGAAAGTAGACATAGACTTGGCAGAAAGTAGACGGAAAAGTTACTTGGACAGGGGGAGGCAGGAAAAATGAACTGGAGAGAGCATAAAAAACAATTGATGAAAGATCCGGATTTCAGAAATGAGTACGAGATACTTGAGCCTGAACATAAGTTAGCGGCTACTTTGATTCGGCTGCGAATAGCAAAGGGATTATCTCAGGAGCAGCTAGCAGAACTGCTCCACACCAAACAAGAGAGCATAGCCAGATTGGAGAGCGGTAATTCGCTGCCATCATTGTCCACCGTTAAGAGAGTGGCTGATGCGTTGGACGCTGAACTGGAAATTAGCTTACGACCAAGGAATGAAATTGCTAAAGATAAAGTAGAAACGCAACAGAGATAAAACATGATAAGCTTTTGCAGGAGAAGAATCACCTTTATCAGACCTCTGAAAGTAAATACGAAAAAACTGCTTGGTCATATCGACCCTATAGCCCGTGAAAATCTCGATTCGTGGAAACCGTGAGGTTGATTTCAAAATAACCGGGGAAGTCCAGTTGAAATCGAATAATAAACATTCAGAGTAGATGTCATACCCCAACCTCTATCTGTTGTAATCCAACAAATTCCGGAAAATCCAGTGGTTCACCGGACTCATCCATCTCTTCGAGGCACATTTCAAGAACCTCTTTCAGATTTTCATGTAGTTCGTCCAGAGATTCTCCTTGTGTGTATGCTCCAGGCACAGACGGGATACTTCCTACATATAACTTCGTATCCTTATCCCACTCTATGTAAGCGGTGAAGGTTTTCATTCTTTTCTCCCTTACTCCGGAGTCACGACTATTATAACATCCGATTTTGACTCACAATATTCACCCAGTGCAATACCAGAATCTAAGATTTGAGTGTATATGTCTGCTTATATAGCCCCCTGTCCGTTCGCACCAGCAGATCGTTCATCCTTCCGGCTTCTCTCTTCTTCTGAATATTCTCATTTAAGGCTTTCATGAACGCGTCGATATCATCGGTCTCTATCTCATAGATAGCAATGAATTTAGCCTCTCCTTCAGCCGGATTGGTGTTTTCATATCGAGTTGCCCGGACAACCCCGGGTGTTTCCAGCACATCGGGCAGATGGACATTGTTATACCAGTCGTTATATTCCACTTCTTTTTCCGGATCATTGCAATTTGTCCTTACCTCGAGAATATATCTTGCCATATAACATTTCCTCCTAATGAATAATGGACACTATACTATCCCCCTGACCACCTTTTCCAGTGTTTCTCGCCAGTCGGTACCAGGTTGGCGTGTGTCGATGCGGACCTGGAATCGACCGGTACTGACACCGACGAAATACAATTTATCGAGTTTTTCTCGCTCGAAACGCATTCCTTCGAACGGGGTTATCACTATCTCGTTTCGTACGGTGGTGATAGCACCTATCCCGGTTCCAGAACCAAGTATCTTTATCCTGACCGCGTAAAGCAGGTTCTCGACTTCTTCCGGAAGCTCTCCGAACCTGTCCCTGAACTCGGCGGCGATGGCTTCTATTCCATCAACGTTATCCAGGTCCGCCAGCTTCTGGTACATATCCAGCCGTGTCAGAAGGTCGGTCACGTAGTCCTGGGGGATAAACGCCGGTATCGGAAGGTCAATCGACGGCGGCGGCAATCGTGAAGATATGATATCATTCTCCGATACACCAGCCTGCCTCGCCTTCTGCTCTTCTATCGCCTGTGAGAGAAGCTGTGTGTATAAATTGAATCCAACCGCGGATATGTGACCGCTCTGCCGCATTCCAAGCAGCGTACCGGCTCCCCGTATTTCAAGGTCTTTCATCGCTATCGAAAAACCGGCACCAAGCTCAGATGCTTCAACAATCGTCCTTAACCGTGTCTCGGCGACCGGCGAAAGACGCTGTCCCTTGTCATAGAGGAAGTAAGCATAAGCGGTTTCCGTGCCCCGGCCTACCCTGCCGCGAAGCTGGTGAAGCTGGGTCAGACCGAATTTGTCGGCACGGTTCACTATCAGCGTATTGACATTGGGCATATCGAGTCCCGATTGTATAATGCTGGTGCAGACCAGGATATCGCTGTTGCCCTGGATAAAATCAGCCATAACCGCTTCGAGTTCACCTTCAGCCATCTGTCCGTGTCCTATCGAAATCCTGGCTTCCGGAACAAGTTCCCGAAGTTTTTCAGCAACAAGTACTATACTCCGGACCCTGTTATGGACAAAGAACACCTGTCCGTTCCTCTCAAGTTCCCTGAGTATAGCTTCCCTTATAAGATGTTCGTTAAATTCGGCAACATAGGTCTTGATAGGCAGACGCTCCTCCGGCGGAGTCTCCATGACGCTCATATCACGTACTCCTACCAGCGACATGTGAAGCGTCCGGGGGATAGGTGTAGCACTCAGAGTGAGGACATCCACTTCCTTTCTCATCTGCTTCAGGTATTCTTTGTGAGTAACGCCAAACCTCTGCTCCTCGTCTATTATCAGGAGGCCGAGTTCTTTAAATTTAATATCCTTCTGGATTATCCTGTGAGTTCCTATACAGATATCAACCTTCCCTGCTGCCAGGTCTTTAACGATTCTTTGCTGTTCGGCATGAGAACGAAAACGACTCAGCACCTCGATCGTCACCGGGAAGGCGCTTAATCTCTGGCTGAAGGTCGAGTAATGCTGTTCGGCCAGCACCGTCGTCGGCACCAGCACTGCTACCTGCTTGCCGTCCATTACCGCCTTGAACGCGGCTCGGATAGCCACCTCGGTCTTGCCGTAACCGACATCTCCACACACAAGCCTGTCCATGGGTTTCGGATTTTCCATATCTTCCTTGACCTGCCGCTGGACCAGGATCTGGTCGGGTGTCTCAACGTATGGGAAGGCTGCTTCCACTTCCTGCTGCCATATAGTATCTTTCGAGAAAGAAAATCCGGGGATCACCTCACGGCTGGCATAGAGAGTTATCAGCTCATCGGCAATGTCTTCGACGGCTTCCTTAACCTTACGCTTGGTCCGCGACCATTCCTGCGTGCCCAGCCGGCTTAAGACCGGTTCCTGTTCACCTGAACCGACATATCGACCTATCCTGTCTATCTGGTCGGTGGGAACGTAGAGCCTGTCACCGGATGCATACTCGATGACCATGTATTCCTTTTCACCCCGACTGGAATCAGCCTTCATTTTCGTCACACCGGCGAACCTGCCGATACCATGTTCGATATGCACTACATAATCACCCGGGCTGATGTCGGTAAACACGCGGTGGTGAGATACCGGACGCTTCTTTAAAAGGCGTCTCTGCTTGATAAAACCAAATATCTCCGTATCCGTGTAGATACAGGTCTCATCGTTGACAGTCCAGCCATCGGCAAGAAGTCCCTGTACCAGGGTCAGTGAACCCAATGGAGGTAATTCCCTGATTTCATCTACAGGAGTGGCGATGATATCTTCGTCGGTAAGAAGTTCCGATAGACGGTTTGCCTGGTGACTGATGAAGACAAGTCGTTTACCTTCATCAAGCATCTCCCGGGTTTTCTCCATCAGGAGAGGTACCTGACCGGCATAACCTGGCGCCGGAAGGAAATCCATTTCCTGCCAGTTTTCTCCTTCGGTCACGCCAAAAGAGGTGAGTCTTAATGTCCTGCGGTTACTGAATCCGGAATCTATCTCGTCCCAGGTAAAATATGGCACTGGATAATTTACCGGAAGTTCTTCCTGCTCAATCTTTTCTGCACGAAGCGTTTCAGCTCTCGAACGATAATCTTCCGCCGCTATCTTGATATATGATGGTTCGTTGAGAACGATTAGTCCGTTTTCAGGAAGATAGTCCAACAGGTTACCGTTGTTGAATAAAGGGGTATAGAACTGCATGTCTCCCGGCATCTCTTTTTCCAGGAGCATCGCTATCTCGTGTGTATACTGGTCTCTCAAATCCGGATTCAGTCCTGAAAGGTCCAGTGATTTTAATAGCCTTTCAGTACCCTCGCGGTCATCGGAGAAAGGTTTCAGAAGTTCTGTCGCCGGACCTACCGTGAGTGATTCTACTTCACGGACAGAGCGTTGTGTTGCAGGATCGAACAAGCGAATACTTTCTATGGTATTACCGAAAAACTCCAGCCTGGCCGGATTATCACTTGTCGGAGGAAATACATCCAGTATTCCTCCCCGATGGCTTATCGTTCCCGGAATATCCACTACTTCTTCGAGCCGGTAACCGCTTGACTGCCAGAGGGATATCAGGCGAAACGGGTCCAGTTCCGCTTCCTTCCTGATAATATGCCCGGCTGAAAAGAATTCCTTTATATCAGGCAGTTTTTGTAAAAAAGCAGCAATGGAAGCAATTATAATAGGTGCTCTGGTTTCCTTTGGCTTATCTGTAATACCCGCAAGTGCCGATAATGCCTGGATCCGCTCCAGTGAAGTGGCAATATCAGAAGTAATTCTTTCATACGGTAATGCATCGGGTTCGGGAAATAACCTGACATCAGCTTTCGGATGCCAGGCAGTCAGCAGTTCATACATTTTCCGGCTGTTTTCCGGTTGTGAAGTAACTATGATTACCGGTGAGTTGAAACGGTTATACAGGGAAGCAATAAGAAAAGGCTTGGCAGCGTCAAGGACCGCCGCGCCGGGACTACCGGAACCGGTCTCCAGTTCTCGAACCAATTTTTGATACGCCGGCATCTTATCTGCCAGCGCCAGTAAACCCGTTAAGTCCACATTTTCTCCTTTTACACAAACGCCTTTTAGGGCTAGCCGGTACCGGCTAGCCCTTTTCCATTTCCAGTGTAACACAGATTCACCTGTGATAATAGTCCGCCATTGTTATGCGTGTTATAATTAACTTAATCTTTTTTTGAGTATAAACATGGACAACAAAAAGAAGTCAGGACAACTCTACAGGCGTATCATTGTGAAACTCGGTACCAGTCTGCTTACGAGTGGCACGGACTGCCTTGACCGCGAGATAATGTCAGGACTGGTAAACCAGATGGCAAAACTTCATAATGAAGGCGTTGAAATACTCGTAGTGTCCTCCGGAGCAATCGCTGCCGGAAGGTACAAGCTGGGTCATTTCAGAGACCATCGGGGTATTCCTTACAAGCAGGTACTCGCTTCTATCGGCCAGGGACAACTGATGAATATATACGACCAGCTTTTCTCAGAATCGGGAATTACCGTTGCCCAGGCTCTCCTTTCTAAATCGGACCTCACGGACCGGGCCGGGTACCTGAACGCGCGGAATACACTTTTAGCACTCCTGGAATTAAAGGTGATCTGTATCGTAAATGAGAACGATGTGGTGGCAATCGATGAAATCAAGGAAGAAAAATTCGGGGATAATGACAATCTTTCGGCTATGGTAGCAAACCTTGTCGATGCAGATCTGCTGCTGATTCTCAGCGATATAGCCGGACTATATACCGCCGACCCCCACCGTGATCCCGGCGCCAGTCTCATTCCACGGGTAGATAAAATAGATGCAGGTATCACAGAAATCGTTAAAGGCACAGCCGGATCTCTTGGTACCGGCGGAATGCTGACGAAGATCGAAGCTGCACGACTGGCTACCTCCTCCGGAGTAGCAGTCGTGATAGCGGATGGTCGTGAACCTGATATTATTACCAGGATTACTGCCGGTGAGAAAATCGGCACGCTGTTTCCACCTGCAGCCGGGAGCCTCGAAAGCCGGAAACGCTGGATGATGAGCGGCCTGTCGACCAGAGGGAAATTAATAGTAGACAAAGGGGCGGTCGAAGCTTTGAAAAAGCAGAATCGCAGCCTCCTGGCTGCAGGAATTATCCGGACGGAAGGTAAATTTCAACGTGGTGACACCGTGGATATATGCGATCCTGAAGGTAATCACATCGGCTGTGGTATTACAAACTATAATGCACCGGATATCACTGCAATAAAAGGTGTACACTCGAAAAGTATCGCCGATACCCTGGGATATGATTACGGTTCGGAAGTAATCCACCGGAACAACCTGGTTATTCTATAGATTATGTCAGGGAGAAAAAGAAAATAGTAGCCCTAATAACCAACACCCTTTACCACGGAGATAACCTCGAGATTATGCGCAGGTATATTCCCTCTGAGACCATCGACCTGGTATACCTGGACCCGCCTTTTAACAGCAATCGCGACTATAATCTACACAGAGAAAGCGAAAGTAGACCGGTAAAAAACAGGAAAGCATTCACCGATACATGGAAATGGGATGCAACTTCCGAACATAGCCTGACTCAAATC
This sequence comes from uncultured Dehalococcoidales bacterium, assembly GCA_964493985.1. Lineage (GTDB taxonomy): Bacteria > Chloroflexota > Dehalococcoidia > Dehalococcoidales > UBA2162 > MGML01. The sequence goes on along the minus strand of CAZBQL010000029.1, from coordinate 2,344 downwards.
AGAGAATCATCACCTGAGCTGCATTTACTGGTCAAAGGTCTTGTTAAAGGCCTGGGGAGCACTCCGGTGGCGGCATACCTGGTAATGATGACTCCCCGCCTGCTGGAAATTTACCGCATATTGAAAAACACAGGTTCTCTCTATCTGCATTGCGATCCCACTTCCAGTCATTACCTGAAAATCATACTCGACCGGATATTCGGAGTAATAAATTTCAGAAACGAGATCGCCTGGTCATACAAGGGCGGAGGAAGGTCCAACAAACACTTCGCCCGTAAACACGATACGATACTTTTCTATACAAAGAGTGACAGGTGGACATTCAATTACAGGGATATCCTGGTAGACAGGACGAACCGTACGTACTTCACCGATGAGAACGGCGACAGGTACTGGTTGAAATACGGAAAGCGATACTACCTGAAACATGAAGGCAAAGTACCTGAAGACTGGTGGGCGGACATTGATCCGCTTCACGGACCGTATAAAGAACGGCTTGGTTACCCTACTCAAAAACCGCTGGCACTCCTTGAGCGAATCATCGGGGCAAGCTCAAATGAGGGAGACATAATCCTCGACCCGTTCTGCGGCTGCGGCACAACCCTAGTCGCGGCGGAACAACTCGGTAGAAAATGGACAGGGATAGATATCTCTAAGGACGCGATAGAAATTACAGAAAAACGACTCAGGGAAACATTCCCGGATATCGAACTCGCGATAAAATAACCCGGTAATATTTTGTTACTCCACCTCCAGCAGCTTGAATTCACTGGCTGCATCATAGACTCTCGTTGCCTTAATATCCAGGATTTCGTAGATAACAGCTTCGGCTACAAGCCAGGTCGTTACGCCGGGTCGGAGGCAGCCGGTCAGAGTTTTTCCGGAACGTCCCAGCGCTCCGTGAATGTGAAGAACAGGTTTCCCATCTTCATCAGGTGCCAGCACTCCCACTCCCGCAACCTCATGTGCTCCGTCTACCGGCAGCAGGACCGGTTCCGGAGGCATTTCATCGGAACGACGGGGGCCGACCACAACCTCGCCACTGCCTATCCCGCCTACAAGAACAACCTGGCCGACTGTTATTTCCTGCTCTTGTGCAAAACGTTCTATGCATTCGGGTACGACATCGCCATCCTCAAGGCGGATAACGAATACCCGACCGATTCGTCCTTCACTTACTTTCATATCTGCCCTCCCCAGAACGAAAATCACTCCCTGTTTTTTACAATTTGATATTAGCATACAATTATAGATTACTTCATTTTAAAAACCGGTTCAGAAATGCCGGGAATATGCTAGAATGATACAACCACAACAGTAATATCTCCGGACTGGTGAGGAGAGGAATATGGCGCTTGAACAATACCAGAGTGATATGGAGACCTGCTGCCGATGTTCGGCATGCAAGTTCATACCACTTGAAAAAGTGAAGAGTTACCAGCCCGTCAATATCTGCCCGAGTATCACATATAATGATTTTCATGCCTATTCAGGCGGTGGAAGAATGGGAATAGGTGTCGCCATCCTGGAGAACAGGCTTGAATACACCGATAAGTTGCTCGATGTCGTCTACAACTGCATGACCTGCGGCGGCTGCGATATCTCCTGCAAGTACGCCATGGACATGGAGGTATTGAAACCGATACTGGAAACCAGGATCAGATGCGTCGAAAACAGTCATACTCTACCTGCACTGGACCGGATCATCGCCAGCCTGAGAACACAGGGGCACATGGTACCCGGAACGAAAATTAAGCGCGGAGACTGGCTGGAAGGAAAAGAAGTGAAAGACTACACGTCCGAAAAGTGCGAGGTAATTTTTCACGCCGGATGCCGCACCTGCTATAACAAAGATATGTGGAAAGTAGCCCAGAACACCGTCGACCTGTTGCAAAAAGCTGGAGTGGATATAGGCGTAGCCGGAGACAATGAGTCCTGCTGCGGCGGACGTGCCCACGAGATGGGCTATAAGGAAGATGCTGTCAGGCAGGCAGAGAAAAACATGGCTGTCTATAAAAAAGCCGGAGTAAAAACTCTGGTTACCGGATGCGCCGACTGTTATCATGCTTTCAAGGTCCTGTACGATGAGTTCGGTCTCAAGGGAGATTTCAAGGTACTTCATATCACAGAATATCTCGCTAGGTTACTTAATGAAGGTAAACTTAAACCTGACAAAACTGTTAATATGACCGTTACCTATCATGATCCGTGCCATCTTGGAAGACTCGGAGAACCCTATATTCACTGGGAGGGCAGGCAGATACCCGGACATATCCGAATTTTCGACCCTCCGAAGGAATTCCGGCGGGGAACACATGGAGTCTACGAACCTCCGAGAGAGATT
>CAZBQL010000028.1:0-32602 GCA_964493985.1 uncultured Dehalococcoidales bacterium | reverse complement strand
TATAAGCATTACTTTGGGGCTGATTAGATATAGAATTGCTTACTCCAGTTGTTGATATAAGCAGATATACTTAGAACGGTCTGGTATGGGTTACAATAGATTCCCGCCTTCGCGGGAATGACAAACGGAATAAGGAGAAGAGGTGAGTCTGTAACCGGAGGAGAGGAGAAAAGAAAAACCAAGAATAATTTCTAACTCGCTATATCCTTCACAAAATAATGAAAAAACCTGAAATGAGAGTATGAAAACAATTGAACACATGTTCGAAAAAAGCTATACTGGAACTAGAAAAATGCCGGATTTCAGGATTGTATCCGATTTCGGGATGATGGGTGATCAGCCGGAGGCCGTCGACAAACTGGTCGAAGGTCTGGAAAAAGGTTACTGTCATCAGACCCTGCTGGGTGTCACCGGCAGCGGCAAGACCTTCACAATGGCTAACGTCGTTGAACGCGTCCAGAGACCCACCCTCGTTATCAGCCACAACAAGACCCTCGCCGCCCAGCTTTACCAGGAATTCAAGGAGTTCTTTCCCGACAACGCCGTTGAATATTTCGTCAGCTACTACGACTATTACCAGCCCGAAGCCTATATTCCTCACCGTGACCTCTATATAGAAAAAGAAACCGAGATCAATGAGGAAATTGATAAACTCCGCCACTCCGCCACACGTGCCCTCCTCGAAAGACGGGATGTCCTGATAGTCGCTTCCGTTTCCTGCATCTATGGCCTGGGAGATCCCGAAGAATACCGGCAGTTCATCGTCACCGTAAAAAGGGGGGAACGATACGGCAGACAGCAGTTGTTGCGGCACCTGGTAGATATGCAGTATGCCAGGAATGAATTCGACCTGGCGAGGGGTTTCTTCAGACTTCGCGGTGATACGCTGGAGATAAGACCGGCCTACGAGGAACTGGCTTTAAGGATAGAATTCTTCGGCGATGATATTGAAAGGATAGTTTCACTCGACCCCCTGACCGGTGAGATACTTAGCGAGATGGACGAAGTGAGTATCTTCCCCGCCAAGCACTTCGTCACCCGGCGTGAAAAAATGGTGAGAGCCATCGAGCAGATCAAGCTGGAGCTTAACGACCAGGTTAGGTATTTTAGTGAACAGGACAAGGTTATCGAAGCGGCACGGATCGAGGCCCGTACCAATTATGATATAGAAATGCTGACCGAAGCAGGATACTGCTCAGGCGTGGAAAATTACTCCCGGATACTGGCTGGTCGTCCACCGGGAAGTTCCCCCTCGACGTTACTGGACTACTTCCCCAAGGACTTCCTGCTGATCATCGACGAGTCGCATATAACCCTGCCCCAGATTAGAGGTATGTATCGGGGCGACCGTTCACGTAAGCAGACGCTGGTCGATTACGGATTCCGCCTGCCTTCAGCTTTAGATAATCGTCCGCTGAATTTCCAGGAGTTCCAGGAATGCGTTAACCAGGTGATATACACCTCCGCCACGCCTTCCGACTACGAATACAAACATAGCGAACAGGTTGTCGAACAGCTTGTCCGGCCAACCGGGCTGCTCGAGCCGACTGTCGAGATAAAACCTACCGAAGGACAGATAGATGACCTGATAGAGCAGATAAAGTTACGCGTGGATAAGGGAGAACGCTGTCTGGTAACAACCCTGACGAAGAGAATGGCCGAGGAACTGGCAGATTACCTCGCCGAGATGAACATAAAGACACATTATCTCCACTCTGAGGTTGATACGCTGGAAAGAGTAGAGATCCTTCGCGACCTGCGACTTGGCGTTTACGATGTCGTAGTCGGTATAAACCTGTTGAGAGAAGGACTGGACCTGCCGGAGGTCAGCCTGGTTGCGATACTGGACGCCGATAAGGAAGGATACTTGAGAAGCCGTGTATCCCTGATCCAGACGATGGGACGGGCGTCACGACATATCGACGGCCACGTAATATTATATGCGGATACCATCACTCACTCGATGAAAACGGCGATGGATGAAACCCAGCGTCGACGCAAGGTACAGGAAGAATATAATGAACAGAGAAATATCACACCGCAGGGTATCAGGAAAGCGATAAAAGATATCACGGAACGTGTGAAAGAAGTTGCCGAAACCCGGACTCCTTACACCGTTTCGCCAACCAATAAAGAGGATACGTTACGCCTTATAAAAGACCTTGAAACACAGATGAAGATTGCCGCAAAGAACCTTGACTTTGAAAAAGCGGCGCTTCTTCGCGACAGGATAGTCGACCTGAGAAAAGAATTTGATTTTGCGGAGATAAAAGGTGGACGAAGAGTACAGAGAAACAAGACAGGAACGCCGCGAAAGAAAGCTTACAAGTAAGCGGGAACGAGTAAGAAAACACGGCCGGAATCTTGCCCAGTTATATAAGGAAGCCATCGTAAAGCGTATAAACAAGCTCAGGGCGGATAAGCAAAAAGACCGTGAGTCTCCCGCGTAACCATTCTCAGGTGTCCTTAATGATATAACCTGTTTATTATCTCGTCGAGGGGTCACTTACATATGTCCGAAGAAAATCCCGTACAGATTCTAATCGAGACTGAAGAAGATATAGCAAGACTGTATGAAGCATATGCTAAGAAAATACCGGCACACGAGGAATTCTGGTTCGGACTGGTCCTTGAAGAAGCCGACCATTCGAATATGGTCCATAATCTTATTAAGAAACTTGATACCGAATCGGTTTCTTTTACCTCTGCCCCTGAAGTGATAAACAAGCTGAAAGAGTTTCGTGATTTCCTGGTCGGGGAAAAAGAGAAGGTGAAAAATGAGGATTTATCCTTTACCGCTGCTCTTCAGGTAGCCATCAATATTGAGAATTCCATCATAAAAAACGGCGTCTACCACCTGTTTACAAACCCGTCCGGAGAAGTGCTGGAAATATTGGAAAAGCTTCGCCATGATAATATCGGCCATGTTAAATTCCTCCAGAGAGAACTGGAAAAATACAGTAGAAAGCATTAAACTTCAATACCCATCTGTAGATACGAGATGAGAGGAAACAATGCCTTATTGTCCAAAATGCCGCGATGAATTCCAGGACTGGGTCAAGGAATGCCCGGACTGCAAAGAAAAGCTTGTCGATGAACTACCTCCGCTTCCTGAAGAAGATCCAAGGGAAGGCGCCCTGGTACACATCGCCACCGCACCGAATGAGATAGAAGCCCGGTTGTGGAAGGGTATTCTCGAGGACAACGGCATCCAATCGATGATAAAGGTAGCCGAATCGCTCAATCTCTACCTCTCTCCCCTCGCCCTCGAGCACCAGCTCTACGTTCTCGAAGAAGACGAACAAAAAGCCCGTGAGATCCTCGGCAGCACCGTCACTCTGGAACCTGAAGACGAAGATGAATGAAAACCATTGGTCAGGAATTTTATTACATGGTTGGCTGGAAAGACAAACTGAATGGTGATCCGATTCCGTGGCTGCTGGAGAATGACAGAACTCGACCGGCTGTTCGATATTATACCTTGCGTGATATCCTCGACAAGGACGAGAACGATAGGGAAGTCAAAGCCGCCAAGGCGTCTATCATGACAAGCGGACCGGTGCCTGTAATCCTGGCAGCACAGCACCCGGAAGGATATTGGGGAAAGCGGACCAGGTATTCCGGGACGCTGCCGGCTATAGTATTCATGGCGCAACTCGGTGCGGACGGAGCTGATCCGCGCATTCACGCCGGCTGCGAGTTTCTGCTTTCTCGATACATTGACAGCAACGGTTGTCTCCTGGGGGGTCTGTCATTGAAAGGCACGCCTTCTTTCAACCATTGCAACGCGGGTAATATGGGGGCGGCTTTGCTGGACTTCGGCTGGCTTAACGATCGGCGTTTGCAGACAGCAATGGAATTACTGGCGCAGATTATTACCGGAGAAGGAGTGGCTGATGTTTCGAAACGTGACACGAGCAAAGGTCACGATAAGTCCGGGAAATCATCTCCCCCATTCACATGTTCCGCCAATGGTAACCTGCCCTGCGCCTGGGGAGCAATCAAGGCATTGATCGCCCTGAATAAAGTGCCACCGGCGAAGCGGACCAGGAATATGCATGAGGCTATCAAACTGGGTGTGGATTTTCTCCTGAGTCACGACCCGGCGGTCGCCGACTACCCCTTTGGCAGGGGTAACAGGCCTAGTTCCAACTGGTTCAAGTTCCGGTATCCCCTCGGCACCACCGCCGACATGCTTCAGAACCTGGAGGTCCTGGCAGCGCTGGGGCAAGCACAAAATCCACGGTTATCCAACGCGTTGGATCTGGTCATCAGTAAGCAAGACCAGCAAGGACGCTGGCTGCTGGGACATACCTACAAGGAGCTGGTGAACACACAAGAAAGGAAAGTCTTTTATGTGTACCAGTACGCCCTGAGACTTTATATAACGTACAAGGAATACATGGACATGCAACCGGAAAAGAAAGGGCAACCGAGTAAGTGGATCACCCTGAGAGCTTTGCGTGTATTGAAAGCAGCCTATCCTGAGACAGGATGATTACGTCCCGTCCTTCGACATGCCCGGGATGAGCGGTGATATTCTCCCCTGTCCGCTCAAGTTACGCTTGTCGAACCTATTCCTTCTGAACTTCCTGATTAACGCAATTCGGCAGTGGTTCACCGCGTAATCCCGCGATGATATTATCGGCGGCCATCAGCGCCATCTTCTCACGGGTCACGATACTTCCACTGCCTATATGAGGAAGAATTATCACGTTATCCAGCGCCAGGAGCGGGTCATCGGATGGTATCGGCTCCACCTCGGTAACGTCCAGTCCGGCAGCAAATATCTTCCCTGACTTCAGGGCATTATACAAAGCTTTCTGGTCGACTACCGGCCCGCGTGACGTATTCACGAGGACAGCAGAAGGCTTCATAATCTCGAGTTCTCTTTTGCCTATCAGGTAATGAGTGTTTTCATTTAAAGGCACATTGATACTGACAAAATCGGCTTCTGCCAGCAGTTTATCGAGAGTAGCTACCCTCTTGAGCCCCAGCTCTTTTTCCGTTTCAGCCGGAGCCTGAGTCCTGCTGTAATAGATCACCTTCATATCGAAGCCCCCGGCACGCCTGGCTACTTCCTTACCTATGCGTCCCAGTCCGACAATTCCGAGTGTGGCATGGTGGATATCCTGTCCCATCATCAGCCCGGGTCCCCACGTTTTCCACAGGCCCTTCCGAGTAAATTTATCGGCCTCGACGATACGTCTCGCGGCAGCCATTATCAAAGCAAAAGCAAGGTCCGCTGTAGTTTCAGTGAGAACTTCAGGCGTATTGCCGACAGGTATTCCGCGCCTGGTAGCTTCCTGAATATCGATATTGTCGTAACCGACTGCCAGGTTACTAATCACTTTCAGCCCAATAGCTGAATCCATCAGGGCCGCATCCACTTTATCCATCAACAGCGACAGCAGACCTTCGACATCACTTACTTTTTCCGTCAGTACCTCGTAAGTCGGCGGCAGTTCATCCTGCCAGACATCGATATCAGCCGCTGCAGACAGCCTCTCAAGGGCTTTATCGGCAATAATACGGGACACGAATACTTTCGGTTTGGACATTTCAAATCCCTGAAAGATTACTTATAGGATGAGTGCGACAACCGTCTGTCTAGAGAGAACTGAAAAGCTCCTTTATCCCTTCGCCCTGCTGACGGCACCAGCCTGCCAGTGTGAACATGTCCCAGCCGATGCAGAAGTGACGGACTCCCATATCGATGAACGGTTTCGCATGCTCGAAGCTTCCCACCTCGATCCGGGGATGTATACCGCGTTCCAGGGCCATCTTAATCATCTTTTCATGGGCGCCCTGTACCTCCGGGTCTCTCGCCTGGCCCGGCTTACCGATGCTTATCGAGTAATCGGAAGACCCGAACTGTACCATGTCCACGCCTTTTATAGACAGGATTTCCTCGATGTTATCCATAGCGCCCTTCTTTTCTATCATGATGGCGATTACCACATCGTCCATCGCCTTCGTCCATTCTTCCAGGCTGGCATATCCTCCATAGCCGGTGCTTCGCCTGGTACCGTAACCGTGGACTCCCCCTGCTTCAGGCGTCTCAGCCCTGACGTATCTAATACATTCTCTCACATCGTCAGCGCAGCGGCAGTCGGTGAAAAGAACGTTCTGTATACCGGCGTCTATCGATCGCATCGCGATAAAACCCCGGGTCTGTTCTTCCACTTTCATCATCGATGACATCTGCGGAAACAGTTCGATCGCGCGACCAAAATTATCAAGCTGTTCGAGTGAAAAGGAAGAGTATTCTCCAACGTATTCTATATAATCGAAGACTCCCGAATGACCGATTACCTCGACTACTCCCGGCCAGGGACACATTACGTGAGTCCCTATTGTCGGTTTTCCTTCATTCAGCAGTTCTCTCAACCGGTTGTTCTTCATTTTCCTGTCATCCTCTCTTTATTACAGAAGGTACCAGTCTCTACCTATACTTCTTCTTCATAGTCTTCCAGGTATTCATCTTCATCGACAAACTCGTCTTCTTTATCCCATTCCGCCATTTCCATCTCGAGCTGGTCCATAATACGCGCTGCTCGTGGATAGCCGATATGGAGTCTTCTCTGCAGGAAAGACGTTGATATATTATCATGATTACGCGCCAGGTCTCTGGCTTCATTCATCAGAGAGTCTTCAGGATGTCCTCCTTTCGCGATGGGAGAGGTCAATACCAGCTCATCCGGTTTGAGGAGAGGAATTACATCACCTTTCTTCTGGTTGCCCCAGAAATATACCAGTCTCTCTGCCTCTGCATCGGACACATAACAACCCTGGAGACGCTTCGGTTTGGATGCCTCGGTGGGTAAAAAGAGCATATCTCCGCTGCCCATGAGTTTTTCAGCGCCGCCAATATCGAGAATAGTACGCGAATCTACCTGCGAAGTAACAGCAAAGCTTATGCGCGTTGGGAAGTTCGCCTTGATAAGACCGGTAATAACATCCACTGATGGTCGCTGTGTCGCCACCACCAGGTGTATCCCGACAGCTCTGGATAGCTGTGCCAGGCGGCACAGTATCTGTTCTACCTCGTCACCACCCGTCATCATGAGGTCGGCGAGTTCGTCAATGACCAGCACCAGGTACGGCATCCTGTCCTCACCTTCCCTGTTCTTGTTATACCCGTCGATATTACGTTTGCCGGCGGAAGCAAGGACCTGGTACCTGTTATTCATTTCGCGTCCCAGCCAGCGCAGCGCTTCCAATGCTTTATCCGTATCTACGATAACGGGAGTCGCAAGGTGAGGAATACTGTTGAAGGTAGTTAACTCAACCCTCTTGGGATCTATCATGATGAACCTGACATCAGAAGGAGAATTATTTAAAAGCAGACAGCAGACCACAGCATTAAGACAGACTGTCTTTCCGCTTCCGGTAGCCCCTGCGATAAGCAGGTGAGGCATTTTTGCCAGGTCGCCGGCAACTGCTTCTCCACCGGCACCCTTACCGAGGGCCAGGGCAAGATTCGATTTAGCCTGCAGTTTCTGGAATGAGTTCGTTTCTATTACACCACGCAAGCTGACGACCGTAGATATGGTGTTCGGCACCTCGATGCCAACGATAGCTTTACCGGGTACCGGAGCCTCGATCCTGATACTGGGAGCGGCAAGGGCCAGGGCCAGGTCATTTTGCAGAGAGGTGATCCGGTCTACCTTGACTCTTGTCTTGGAGACTTCTTCATGTCTTACAACCGTATTGCCGTCCTTGTCCTTTTCTTTGACTTCTTTTATTTTACGGTCCCAGCCCGGTTCAACACCGAATTGCGTCACCGTAGGACCGGCGTTTATCTGGACTACTTTCGTCTCGACTCCGTAGCTGGCAAGAGCTTCTTCTATCAGTCTGGCCCTCTCAGCATTATCAGCCTGGCTGAACTGTATTTCGGGTGATACGTCGAGTATCTCAATCGGCGGGAGTTTCCATCCATCGACAATGACCAGGTCCGAAGATTCACCGTATTTCCGCCATACATCCTGAGCAACCTGCTTCAGGTCTCTCTGTGCAGGTTCTTGTTCCGCTTCTTTTTCAGCCTTTTTTGCTCTGGGTGACCCGATTCCAAACTCCGGTACAGGTAATGATCTAATCCTTTCCTTAGACTTGTCTTGTACGACCTCGACCGAAGGTCTATCGTCTTCTTCAGCTCCGAACGGCCTGCGTGCTTTTTCACGTTTCGGGGTTAACTGAGGAGGAGGGGCTTCAAAAATATCATAGTGCTTTTTAATATCACTTTCCTTCATCTGTTTGAGACCGGGTCTCTTTATCTGGTCTATCAACCAGAACATCGAACTCGATGCAATACGGTAACATCCTGTGGGAAACATGAGGATAACACCGGCAATCAGCAGGAACAGTACCCGGAAAACTCCGCCAAGGTCGGTCCCTCCAACGATACCGAGGCCAAACTTTCCTCCCAGGCCTATCGCGGCAAGAACACCCTTACCGGGAAACAGAGCAAGAACGCCCCACAGGAATAAACAGAGGAGTATACCGGCAAACCACCGGTTCCAGTAGGTTATGAATAAAGATAATTTCCTCTTGCAGATAACCGTTACCAGTGTAATCACCGCTGCGAGCAGTATAAATATACCCCAGCCGAAAGTCCTGAATACGTTTTGCTCGTACCAGTCCGTGATATTTCCCCACTGCCAGGCGATCACCGCAATAATTACGATAATAAGTAAGATCTGCCATACCGGGGTCAATGTAAAAAAGTGAAAGACCTTCCTTAATACTGATATTCCGGGTTTCTCAGCCTTTATCGCTTTTTTCTTAGTCTTAGTCTTAGCCATTTACTCCTCTTGTAGTCATTTATACCTTGACCATGAACGGCAGGACCATCGGCCTGCGTCTCGTCTGGTCATAATAGTATTTATTTAGTGTATCTTTTACCTTCGTGTTTACAAAACTCCAGTCAGCCAGCCTGTCGTTTCCGTGATCGAGTGCATTCGCTACCAGGTCGCGGCTTTCATCGAGCATATCTTTCGATTCCCTGGTATCGACGAATCCCCGGGAAACGATATCGGGACGTCCTACCAGCTTTCCCGTCTGCCGGTTGACTGCTATGATAACCATGACTATCCCGTCCTTGGACAGCATTCGCCTGTCGCGCAGGACGACACTGCCGATATCACCAACGCTTAGACCGTCGACATAGACATTACTTGCGGCAATTTTGTCCGCGACTCTTGCAGATTGAGGGTTAATTTCCAGTCTGTCGCCATCTTCAAGGACGAATATATTTTCTTCCGGTATACCCACCGACTGTGCCAGCCTGGCATGATAACTCAAGTGGCGATATTCACCATGGACAGGTACGAAAAACTTCGGTTTGACAATATTCAGCAGGAGTTTCAGCTCTTCCTGGCTGGCATGCCCGTGAACATGCACTGGCAGAATCTTATCATACAGGACCCGGGCTCCCTGTTTCAGGAGGTTATCGACTGTCCGGTTCACTACTGCTTCATTACCCGGAATCGGAGTAGCCGAGATCACAACGGTGTCACCTTTAATGATTTTTAACTGTTTATGGTCCCGGTTAGCCATGCGCACCAGTGCCGACGTAGGCTCACCCTGGCTCCCGGTCGTAACGAATATTATCTTATTATGGGCAAGACCTTTTAGTTCATCCATACGGGCAAGAACTCCCTCAGGTGAGTGAAGATACCCTAATTCAAGAGCCATTTTCACATTATCGCTCATACTCCGGCCAATAATGAACACCCTTCGGTCGTGTTTAGATGCCGCATCTATTATCTGTTGAATACGCGACACGAGTGATGAAAAGGTAGTGATTATCACCCTCCCCGGCGCATCGGCTATCACTCTTTCCAGTACCTCTCCGACAACTCTCTCGGAAGGAGTATAACCGGGTAATTCCGCATAAGTGGAATCGGACATTAACAGCAATACACCTTCAGTGCTAAGCTGTGCCAGCCTGGAAAGAGCAGTCGGTTCGCCGCTTACCGGAGTATAGTCCAGTTTGAAATCACCGCTGTGAACGATGGTACCGACAGGTGTTTCGATAATCAGGCCGGCGGAATCCGGAATACTGTGGCACACCGGGAAAAATTCTACACTGAATTTACCCAGTTTTATCTTAGCTCCGAACTGGGCTGTCTTCAGTACCGCACCCGTCAGGGCCTTGCGTTCTTTCAGTTTAACCTGGATTAACCCCCGTGTCAGCTTTGTAGCATAGATCGGGACATCAAGCTGGGGAAGGATAAAAGGCAAAGCCCCTACGTGGTCTTCATGACCGTGAGTAATAACGATGCCCCTGATGTTTTCACGCTTATCCAGGAGATAATTAATATCGGGAATGACAAGATCGATTCCCAGCATTTCCTCTTCCGGGAACATAAGTCCGGCATCGATAATGAGAATATCATCTGCATATTCCAGCACCATCATATTCTTGCCAATTTCACTTAATCCACCGAGGGGGATTATTTTAAGTCTTGGTTTAGCCATTAACTATGTTTTTGTACCTCTTTAATTAATCTCGCCGGAAGTGTAATTACATGTCGAACATATTGAGCTGCTGGGGTTCCGGTTTCTCTTCCTCTACTTCCTCTTCCTGTTCTATCAGCGCAGGGATCTTTTTCATATCTGCTATTATCGTCTCCTTAAGGGCTGCCTGATGAAGCGCAGCAGCCGGGTGATACATGGCGAAGTAGATGATTCCGTCCTGCTTTACCGCCGTGCCGTGTATCTTGCTTATCGACTTACCCGGAAAGAACATCGACATCGAGAAACGCCCGAGAGTAACGATTATCTTCGGAGAAATAATCTCTATCTGGCGTTCCAGCCAGCCGCGACAGTTTCGGATCTCTGTGGGTAAAGGATCGCGATTTCCGGTCGGACGGCACTTTATGACATTGGCTATATAGACCTGCTCGCGTTTCAGATTAATGGAAGCAATAAGTTCATCGAGAAATTTGCCTGCCTGGCCTACAAACGGACGACCCTGCTGGTCTTCATGATATCCCGGTGCTTCACCGATGAAAAGAATATCTGCGTCCTCCGCCCCTTCACCCGGCACTACGTTCGTGCGGAACCTGGCTATTTCACACTGCTGACAGAGTGCGATCTCCTTATAGAGTTCAGTCAGTGCTGACATCGTATCACAGACCTGGAAATAATCACTCTTCCGTCTTTTCGCCTATATTAGCATTTTGTTTATGTGAAGTCAATTACAGTGAGAATATACGAACGGCTATATTTATACTACTGGAGGACAATTCTTTTGAGCTTTTTCTTTCTCAGATACCCGTTCGATTCATAACCGCCCTCATATATCTTCACATATGCATTGACAGAATTATCCTGCGATTATATACTCAGACCGAGCGTTGTACTAATAATGTCTACGGGAAGTTACATCATGCTTAAAGTGAAAGTAGTAATTCCTTTATTACTAACACTGGCGGTCAGTCTGACTGCCTGTGGACAGCCGCTGGTATCGCCACCCGAAGGAGCAGGTGTTCAGGTATCGGAAAAATCCAGGATTACTCGCCCCAAGATCGACCAGAATGACCTGACCAGTCTGTCGGATGGGAACGGCGAATTCGCTTTCGATTTATATCATAATCTCCAGGGCATCGAGGGAAATCTTTTCTTCTCGCCTTATTCAATCTCGCAGGCGCTTGCCATGACATACGCCGGTGCCCGTGAAGAGACAGAAAAACAGATGGCGGATACTCTCCATTTCACTCTGCCACAGGCTGACCTTCATCCCGTCTTCAATTACCTCGATCTCCGGTTATCCTCCCGTGACGAAGGTGATAAGGATTTTCACCTTACCATTGCAAATGCCCTATGGGGACAGGAAGACTATATCTTTCTGCCTGAATTCCTTGATATTCTGGCCGAGAATTACGGGGCCGGTATGATAACACTTGATTTTGAAAATCAGCCACAGGATGCCTGTAATGCTATTAACAGTTGGGTAAGTGATAAGACAGAAGGAAGAATCAAGGATATCATTTCTCCAGGCAACATTAGTCCAGATACACGTCTTGTTCTTACCAACGCCATATATTTTAAAGCTTCCTGGTACTATAAATTCAAGGAAAGCATGACAATCGATGACACATTCCATCTCCTTGATGGGACCGAAATCGATGTTCCGATGATGAGACAGACCGAATCACACGGATATGCCGAAGGAGACAATTACCAGGCACTTGAATTACTCTATAGCGGTGGCAAAATGTCGATGATAATCATATTGCCGGAGGAAGGCAGCTATAACGATTTTGAAAGCCAGATTGATTATGGCGTCTTAAAGGATATCATGTCCGGCATAGAGAGAAAACAGGTCCAGTTGAAGATGCCCAGGTTCGAATACGAATCGGAGTTCAGCCTGAGAGAAATCCTGCAAGAAATGGGCATGGCAAGTGCCTTCTTTGAAAGCGCCGATTTCTCCGGTATGACAGGCAGTAAAAGGCTATTCATAGAGGACGTACTTCATAAGGCGTTCGTCCTGGCTGATGAAACCGGTACAGAGGCAGCAGCAGCTACGGCAGTCACAATGACAGAGTCTGCAAATGTAGTTGAAGCGAAGGTGTCCATCGACCGCCCTTTTATTTTTCTCATCAGGGACATAGAGACAAACTCTATACTCTTCCTCGGTCGCGTCCTCAATCCTTCCGGCTAATATAGACTCCATAAATCCATACACTCCCTTTACTTCCACAACCTCTGCTATTTCCTGACTATCATCCGTATTCGCCATAACTTTTCTACATGCCGCCGGAAATAATGAAATACTGGATGTTAACAAACACATATATTGATTAAAATTATTCCATTTTCCTCCCCCGGCCCCTTGCCCACTCGCTCAACCGTTCCATGCCTTTAATAAAGTGATCCTTAACCGTCTCGAATCCTATTTGTAAGTCTCTCCCTTCCCTTGGTACCTTGGTGAGGGAAGGGAGACGGAAGAGGGATGGGTTGATACGTTATATTGACACCAAATCACACCGGGTTGTAGACTTCAAGTGGGAGGAAAAATGAGTTCTTTACATCAAACCGATCCCGAAGTCAGCCGTATCATAGACCAGGAATTCAAAAGACATAACGAAACACTGGACATGATAGCCTCGGAGAACTATCCCATTAAAGCCGTATTCGAAGCCGAAGCGTCCGTTTTTACAAGTAAATACGCCGAAGGATACCCCCATAATCGTTATTACGGCGGCTGTGAGAACGCCGATGAACTTGAGCAACTCGCCGTAACCAGGCTTAAAGAATTGTATAAAGCCGAGTACGCCAACGTACAGCCCCACAGCGGCTCCCAGGCAAATACTGCCGCCTATTACGCGCTCCTGGAATACGGCGATACCGTCTTATCTATGGAGATGAATATCGGCGGGCATCTTACTCACGGAGAGAAGATAAACTTTTCCGGCAGGACCTTCAACTTCATCAGGTACGGTGTCTGCAGAGATACTGAGAGAATAGACTTTCCTCAGCTTGAAAAACTGGCCAAAGAACACAGACCGAAGCTCATAGTTACCGGAGCCTCAGCCTATCCCAGGATTATCGACTTCGAGGAGTTCCGCCGCATAGCTGATCTGGTCGGCGCGAAACTCATGGTAGATATTGCTCATACCGCCGGGATGATAGCCGCCGGACTGCATCCATCTCCCGTTCCGTATGCCGACGTGGTTACTGCAACCACCCACAAGACACTTCGAGGTCCTAGGGGTGGTTTTATTTTAGCCCGTGAAGAGTATGCTGCAGCCCTGGATGCTGCTGTGTTCCCAGGTATTCAGGGAGGTCCCCTGATGCAGATAATCGCTGCCAAGGCAGTAGCTTTCCATGAAGCCCTCCAGCCTGAGTTCGCTGAATACCAGAGGAATGTTATCGATAACGCCTTTACCCTCGGTGAGGAACTGAAAAAGGGTGGATTCAAGCTTGTTTCCGGCGGTACCGATACTCATCTCCTGCTGGTAAAACTTCTCGGTATGGATATCAACGGCAGGAAAGCCGAAGAAGTACTCGGTAAAGCCGGGATCGTTGCCAACCGGGAACCTATTCCCTTCGATCCTTTGCCACCCCTGAAGACCAGCGGTGTCAGGTTCGGTACTCCAGCCCTGACTACCCGCGGCATGGGAAAAGATGAAATGAAACAGGTAGCCAGGATGATAACCAGGGTACTGGAAAATTCGAAAAATGATGCTGTTCTTAATAAAGTTAAGAACGATGTCCTCACTCTGTGCGCACGCTTTCCGGTGCCCGGATTCGCCGACTAAAAATACTGAAAGACGATTGAATAAGAAACATATCAGGGGTGCTGCCGATGTCGAACTGCTTATCTTCGACCTTGACGGCACCATCTCTTCAACTACAAGACCTATCTATGAAGCGGTAAAAAGGGCGTTTACCGGACTCAACTTGACTCTCTCGATGACTGCCGGAGAAATGGAAAAGTATTTCGGCGCGCCCTCCCCCGAATTCTATATTGCTCTCACACCTCCCGCCAGTAATGTGACCTGGCAGGAGATCAAGGAGAAAATCCACGAAGAACAGGCTGAAACCTACCGGCAGTACGGCGAGACTTACCCCGGTGTGAAAGAGACCCTTCAAATCCTGCATAAGAGAGAATATAAACTCGCCCTGTTCAGCAACAGCACTCCCGGTTACTTCGATACCGTGATAGATGCACTGGAGATCAGGGAATATTTCGACTATGCCGAGTGCATAGGTGAAAACAACCTTACCAAGTCGGAACTGGCCGGCAAGATCAGGAAAGAATTCGGTAACCCGGGAACAGCAGTCGTAGGCGACCGG
The DNA here is from genome assembly GCA_964493985.1 of uncultured Dehalococcoidales bacterium. GTDB lineage: Bacteria > Chloroflexota > Dehalococcoidia > Dehalococcoidales > UBA2162 > MGML01. Next base: position 17,794 of record CAZBQL010000028.1, on the reverse strand, counting down.
ATTCACGACCTTGAAGCCGCCCGTGATAACGACTCTTTGTCGGTCGGTTCGCTCTATGGTTACGGTGGCAGCGAACCGGAACGGGCAAATTTCACAATAAGTAAATTCACGGAACTCCTGGATATATTCGATCGTAGAATTCCGATATTTGAAAAAATCCTGGAAGATATCAGTTCACGACAACAGCCTGCCCATCCGTTCATCATCGGGATTACCGGTATCGACGCTGCAGGAAAAACAATATTCACAGATGGTCTTAGTAATTTCCTGTCCGGTAAAAAGTATCCTGTCCAGGTAATCCATGTCGATGACTTCCATAATCCAAAAAAAATCCGGTACGCGGGAGAAAACGAAGCAGCTAACTACTTCAATTTGAGTTTCAACTTTGAAAAAATTATCGGAGAACTGTTGGTTCCCATCCATGACAAGGGCAATCTCTCCACCGAGCAGACCGTCCTCGACCTTGAAACGGATTCCTACCGGAATAAGCGTTCATACAAGATATCACTGGATACTATTGTCCTCCTTGAAGGTGTCTTCCTCTTCAGGAAAGAACTCTCTCCATACATTGATTATTATATTTACCTCGATATTCCTTTCGAAAAATGCATGGAAAGAGGTCTTGAGAGAGGTGGCGAAGAAGAAAGGTACCGGACCAAGTACATCCCTGCCCAGAAAAAATACCTCGGGGAATATCCTTTCTCAGAATACGCCGATATCATAGTCGATAACTCAAACTGGCACTATCCCCACATCACCTTCAGCCGATAAAAGTCAACCCGGCTTACTTTTGCCTGGCGTTCTTACGGGCGTGATACATTCTTTCGGTGAATCCGCCGCCGGTAAGAAATTCTTTTTCAAGGGTTTTCATTTGCTGCCAGAGCAGGTAGCTGGCCTGGTTAATCAGGCAGATAAGTGTATTCGCTAAAACTTCTGCAGAAAGCTCGTTAAACTCGTAAAGCTCTAACCTGTCCGACCCGTCCGACCTGTACCTCCTGCGGACTTCCAGGGCTTCCGGACTGGACTTATCCCACCGCCGTAGTTTACGCTGACGCAGGTAATCCTCATAATCGAGAAGCAATTCCCCCAAGCTAGCCCGGGCCACCCCCGTTTATTTCAGTTCCGTCTTTTTTGACGTTGCTGAAGCCTGACTACCCTCGGCGATATTCTGCACTCCACTGCGGGCCGCCTGTACCATCTGGTCGACGGTACGCGACCTCTTGTTGAGAAAGCGGTTGCAGAAAATGACTGTACCGTCATATACGCCCTGGGCGCACTGAAAACTGCGCAATTTTCGAAAGCCGCCGTGGGACGGCAGGAGCTTTCCGTCCGTCATACTCGTACCCTCAGTCCAAAAAAGATTTCCCGAGTTACGACAATTATATACCTTCTTATCTCATACGAACAATACATGATGACGGAAAAAATCAACCTTAAATTGGGGGTTAAGTTAAGGCCAATATGGTGATATAATGAAGCTGTCATGAAAAAATGCTGAAAGGATGGTGCAAGCGTGGACGAATTAAAAGTATTCACCGGTAATGCAAACCCGAACCTGGCAAAGGCGGTTACCGAATACTTGCATATCCCGCTTGGTAAGTGTGAAGTCTTCAAATTCAGCAACGACAATACCTTTGTCCGTATACTCGAGAATGTTCGCGAAAGGGATACCTTCGTAGTCCAGCCCGTTTGTTACCCCGTTAACGACAGCCTGGTCGAACTCCTTATCATGATCGACGCGCTGAAAAGAGCCTCTGCTGACCGTATCACTGCTATAGTGCCCTACTATGGATACGGAAGGAGTGACCGTAAAGACCAGCCCAGGGTACCTATTACGGCAAGACTTGTTGCCGACCTCCTGACAGTCGCCGGAGCGGACCGGCTGCTGACGGTCGACCTGCACTCCGCCCAGATCCAGGGATTCTTCAATATTCCTGTAGATGAACTAACGGCAATGAATATTCTCAGCGATTATGTAAAGAAAAAGAGTTTAAATAACCTGGTTGTAGTAGCTTCCGATGTAGGAATCCTGAAACAGACAATGGAAGTAGCCCGCAGGCTCGATTCTCCCTTCGCAATCGTTGAACAGAGACGACTCGACAATAGAGATAATAAGGAAGCGATTAACATTATCGGCGAAGTAAAAGGAAAAACAGCCCTTGTAGTAGATGACGAGATCGATACCGGCGGTTCATTGATAAATGTCGTTAATATTCTCCTTAAAGAAGGAGTAACCGAAGTCTACTCATGCGCCACTCACCCGCTGTTTTCAGGTCCGGCAATAAAACGGATAGCTGAAAGTCCGGTTAAGGAAGTAATAGTCACTGACAGTATACCGGTGAATGGTAATAAAAAACTGGATAAAATCACAGTGCTTTCTATAGCACCGCTTCTCGGTGAAGCGATACAACGAATTCACACAGGACAGTCTGTAGGAGCACTGTTCGAACGGGAGTAAGAAAGAGAAATAATGTTTAAATGGTTTGGTAAACTTGTAGACTCAAATGAAAAAGTACTCAAACGGCTCCAGCCTGTTGTAAATGAAATAAACTCGCTTGAGCCGGAATTTGAAAAACTAAATGACAAAGAACTTAAGGCAAAAACTGACGAATTCAAGCAGCGACTCCAGTCTGGTGAAGACCTGGATGACCTGCTTGTCGAAGCCTTCGCGACTGTCCGTGAAGCCGCAAAGCGTACCATAGGCGAGCGCGCCTTTGATGTCCAGCTCATCGGTGGAATCGTCCTCCACCAGGGCAGGATCGCAGAAATGAAGACCGGTGAAGGTAAGACCCTCACCGCCACCTTCCCACTGTACCTGAATTCCCTGGAAGGCAAAGGCGCCCATCTTGTCACGGTAAACGACTACCTGGCAAGACAGGGACCCTACTGGATGGGACCGGTCTACCACGCCCTCGGGGTATCCGTCGCCAGCATCTATCCCCAGCAGGACCCCTCCGAACACACTCCGGCACGGCTGTACGACCCCGAATATGACTCCGGTAAAGAAAACGACCACTGGCGTCATTTCCGGCCTATCGACCGGGCTGAAGCTTATAAGGCCGATATCACCTACGGCACCACCAGCGATTTCGGTTTCGATTACCTCCGCGATAATATGGTAGTCGAACTTGAACAGTGTGTACAGCGTGAAGCGCACTTCGCCATTGTCGACGAGGTTGATAACCTCCTCATCGACGAAGCCCGTACTCCGCTTATTATCAGCGGTCCCGCCGAAGAAGCCGGGCAGCTCTATACCGCGGTAAATTCCGTCGTCAGCGGAATGAAGGCGAAAGTACTGCCAAAGGAACCAAGTAATCCGGCAGAATATGAAGAAGAAGCCCAGTACGAAGATGATTACGACTACTTTGCCTATGAGAAAAACCACACTGTCAAAGAAACACCGCGCGGCCAGGAAAGACTTGCCCGTGCTTTTAAAATGAACGTTGAAGATATATTCGGAGGATTCGGTGGAGAAACCCATGCTGCCCTTACCCTTGAAGAGACCAAACTCCGCAATGATATTCTCTCCATCTTCCGCAAATCGATGGCCGCCCACGCCTGGTACCAGAAAGATACCCAGTACGTGGTTAAGGACGGCGAGGTAATTATCGTCGACGAATTCACCGGCAGAATGATGTACGGCCGTCGCTACTCCGATGGTCTCCACCAGGCTATCGAAGCCAAGGAACATGTGAAAATCCAGCGTGAGAGTATGACCTACGCTACTATCACTATCCAGAATTACTTCCGTATGTATGAAAAACTGGCCGGCATGAGCGGCACCGCCGTCACCGAAGCGGAAGAATTTCACAAGATATACAAGCTTGAGGTGGTCGTCATCCCCACCAACAGACCGATGATACGTGTAGACGCGCCCGACCGTATCTATAAAGACGAAGACTCCAAGTTCAAGGCGGTTGTCAATGATATAGTCGAAGTCAACAAGACAGGTGAGCCGATGCTGATCGGCACGGTGTCTATTGAAAAATCAGAAAAACTCAGCGATATGTTGAAGCGTAAAGGAATCAAGCACCAGGTACTCAACGCCAAGAAACATCAGGAAGAAGCCGGAATCGTCGCCCAGGCGGGACGTCTCGGTGCCGTGACCGTTGCGACGAACATGGCTGGACGTGGTGTCGATGTCGTACTCGGCGGAGTTCGCGAAGGCCGCAATGATGCCGACTGGCAGAAGGAACATGAAAAAGTCCTTGAACTCGGCGGTCTGTATATTATCGGTACCGAACGCCACGAAGCCCGGCGTATCGATAACCAGCTCCGCGGTCGTGCCGGAAGGCAGGGCGACCCCGGATTCTCGCGTTTCTATGTTTCGCTCGAAGACGATGTTATTGCACGTTTCGGCGGCGACCGCATTAGAGGTATTATGAACTGGGCCGGGTTCGATGAGGATACACCTATCGAGAACAAGCTGATAAACCGGTCCATAGAAAGCGCCCAGGTCAGGGTCGAGGGCTATCACTTCGACATACGTAAGCATCTCGTCGAGTTCGATGATGTGGTAAACCAGCAGCGCGAGTTGATATACGGCGAACGGAAAAAAATCCTCAGCGGTGCCGACCTGAAATCAAACATCCTGAACATGGTATCCGAGGAAATCCAGGATATAGTAGCTTCCCATTCCGGTGAAAGACGCTATAATGAATTCAACATTGAAGGTCTGCTGGCTGAAATAGCCACCATCTACTCACTCCCTCCGGACATGACCACCAAATCGTTGTCATCTCTGACACCGGAACAGATCGAAGACAGACTCATCGCCCAGGCTAAAACCCTTTATGACCTGCGTGAGCAGGAAATGGGCGCCGATATAATAAGGAAGTTGGAACGCCTTATCATGCTTCGCACCATAGACAGCCTCTGGATAGAGCATCTCACGGACATGGAAGAGAAGCGTCTCGAAGCCGGCTGGCAGAGCCTGCGCCAGGTAAAGAGCGTAGACGCCTACAAGAACATGGGATACGAGCAGTTCCAGACACTGCTGGATAACATTCGCCATACCGTAGCCCATACCATCTTCCGCGTCAGCCTTGTCACCAACGAAAATCAGCGTCGCCCAGTTCCCAAGCCGCAAACGGTATCCGTTCAGTCCGGATCATCAACAGCCACCACTTCCACCAAGAAGAACAAGAACCGGGTCAACGGTAAAAAGGTTGGCCGCAACGATCCCTGTCCCTGCGGTAGCGGCAAGAAATACAAGCACTGCCACGGAAGATAAAATATCCCTTATTATTTATGATGGGAAACGCTGAGATTATCGACGTCCTTAACGGTATCGCTGCTCTCCTCAGAGCTAAAAAAGAAAGCATATTCAAGATAAGAGCCTACGAAAAAGTGGCTAAAACCATCGCGGAAACGGACGTTGATGTAGATCAGCTTGCCAGGGCAAACCGACTCAAAGAAATCCCTGGGATTGGCGAAGCCATTAACAAAAAGATAACCGAACTCGTCACCACCGGTAAACTCGAATACTACGAAAAACTCAAATCCGAAATCTCCGAATCAGAACAAACTCCGGATTGATCCATTAACTCAATCCAGACAGTCATTACGAGACTCGGCGTCAACAGCCGAGACATGGCAATCAATATAATTTCCCTCCCCCGACTCCTTGCCCGCTCATGCAACCGCTCTCCATCCTTAATGACCAAACGTTGGACGCCAAGAATCCTATTTGTAAGTCTCTCCCTTCCACTTGGCAAGGGAAGGGAGACGGAAGAGGGATGGGTTTATAACATTCTTTAAAAGTAAAAAAATCGACTGAATAATACAGAAATTCACCCAGATTAGTCTGAAAAGACGAACCGTTCATCCCACCCAAACAATAACAAACCATGCTATAATAGACCAAATCACTAAAATCCCCCAGGGACAAACAAAAATGCCGCCAGAAAACGGAGAAATCGCAGACTCCCATCCTGAAACCTCCGAAAACAATCAGGTTATCAGAAAACTCCGGCAGGACATAACCGCCGGCAAGCACTGGTACCTTGCCCTGCTCGAAGCCGTTAAAAACTGGAACATCACCGAAGAAACCCTCGACAACCGCACCTGGAATTATCTCGTTTCCGGCGAAGCCTTCGACTGGCTGCTTCTAGCCGAACGGCTCTCAGATACCGTCACTCACCCCATCCCGGAACAGGAAAAAACTTCCCTCCTCTTTCATAACACGCCCCCAATGGAACTCTCTCCTGATGAATTCAAAGAGCGTATCGGTGAAGCCAAGTACGGCAAGCACCTCAATTTCTATTACGGCATCACCGTTGAGGAAGCCCTGCAGACCGCGGTCGATGAGGAGATCCGCAAGGAAAGATGGTCCTCCGGCTATTACCGGGATAAGGATAACTCCCATGAAGTCTTCCGCCGCATCTACGGCCAGAACCGCACAGTCATGCTCAAACGGTTCAGAAAAGAAAAGGGATTTCCAGATAAAAAGTCGATCAAGCTAAACGAATTGAAGGAATTCACCTACTGGCTCTTCAAATACCGGCTCAAACAGTCTGATAAAGCCCGTGTCGCCAGCGATACCCGTAAAGGACTCGACTGGCTTGAAAATAAAGGCAACTCAAAACTGTCCCATAACCACACTCACCCCCAGCCCCTCGACATCCTCACTTACTAGCTCCCTCACTTCAGCTCTCATCCTACGAGGGGAGAGAGAGCATGTAGGTGAGAAGGATTTTATAAAATTCTAAATTCTAATTTCTAAGCTCTAAAAACAAATTTAAATCACAAATGTTCAAATTTAAGGTCCGGTATGGCTTGTTTCATATTTTGAAATTTAATATTGTTTAGTATTTCGTATTTAGACATTAGTGTTTTTATAAATCATCCACCTCCCTTTAAAAAAAGAGGAGGGGTTATAATAACCCTACTGAACTTCCTTCGGAGCTTTCACCACCAGAACCGGCTTGCCGCCGCCCCTGACCACCCTGTCGGTCACGCTACCGAAAGCCCACCGGCTCAGACCGGACCGACCGTGACTGGACATCGCGATGAAATCTACGTCCAGCTCATCAGCCGCCTTGATTATTTCCTCGGCAGCCTGGCCGACCGCAACTCTGAGCTTCGTCTTCGCTCCTTCGTCCCTCAGGGGTTTACCGGCTTTCCTCAGGTATGCCTTCGCAGATTTCTCCATCTGCTGGATTTCCTGCTCTGTGTAGGGTACGCGTGCGGTCGCCTCACCGGCAACCACGTAATGAGAAAGTGACGAGAGTACCTGTATCAGGGTCACTTCAACCTTCGGTTCCGGCAGAAACTTGGACACCAGGTTCTCCACGTAAGGCAGAGCTGCCTCCCCGACCTTTGAACCGTCAAGCGGTACCAGAATTTTCTCTTTCATTCTTTTATCCCCCTTAGTAGTTAAGGAGCTGCTGTTTAAGTCTTTCAATTTTATCCGCTATAGTATCCTTCTTTTCTCTTTCTTTTTCAACTACCGCCGCCGGAGCTTTTTCAAGGAACGCTTTATCCTTCAATCTTATTTCGAGCCGGTCAAACTCCGCCTGGTCGCGTTCGATCTCCTTCCGGAGTCGCTGCTTCTCCCCTTCGACATCCACCATACTCTCCATCGGTATCACTACTTCAACCTCTTTCAAGACCGTTGCCAGAGCTTTCTCACCTGTTTTCAACTGGCTCCTGTCGTCAAGTATTGTCACCGGTCTTGCCCTTGCCAGAGTCTCCATCGCTGCCGAATACGGTCCTATCGCTTCGGTGAGAACTCCTCCATACACCTGGGCTTCTATCCACTTCGAGTTATCGACGTTGTACTGCGACCGTGCGTTGCGGATTGACCTGACTATCTCTGTCACCGACCCTATGATACGCTCCGCTTCTTCGTCATAAAGTGTTTCATCGGCTTCGGGATAGGCTGATACCATGATGGACTCCTGTTCCTGCCAGCCTTCCGGCAGCCGCCGTTTCAAATGCTGCCATAACTCCTCGGTAACGAAAGGCATATAAGGGTGAAGCATCCTCAACGACGTCTCGAGTACGTGTACCAGTACCGGCACCGGAGATATGGTACCCTCTTTCGTTGAGTTCAGCCGCGTCTTGGCAAGCTCGATATACCAGTCGCAGTACTCGCTCCAGAGAAACTCGTGCATATACCTCTGGGCTTCAGCGAACTGGAAGCCCTCCAGGAACTTATTAACGCTGGCTACTGTCCGGTTCAGCCGCGAAAGTATCCACCTGTCTTCGACAGGCAGCGAGCCATATTTTATCCCGGTATCGACATCCCCTTCCGGTAAATTCCTCAATACGTAACGCGTCGCATTCCAGAGCTTGTTGGCGAAGTTCCTGCCGGCTTCTAGCTTGACTGAACCGAGTTTGCTGTCGGTCGCCGGAGACGTGCCGGTAATGACGGCAAACCTCAGGGCATCGGTGCCGTACTGCTCGAGTGTCTCTATCGGGTTAACCACGTTTCCCCGGACCTTGCTCATCTTCACGCCGCGTTCATCGCGGATAAGGCCATGCAGATAGACAGTATGAAAAGGAATATCACCCATGTTCTCAAGCCCCATCATTATCATCCTGGCTACCCAGAAGAACAGAATATCGTAGCCAGTCTCCATCACCGTCGTCGGGTAGAAATACCGAAGGTCCCCGGTATCATCGGGCCAGCCAAGAGTCGAGTGAGTAACCAGCGCCGAACTGAACCATGTATCCAGGACGTCCGGGTCCTGCCTGATATCCGCCGATCCGCAGTGTTCGCAATTATCCGGCGTCTCTATCGCCACCGTCAGCTCATTGCAGTCGCCGCAGTACCATACCGGTATCTGGTGTCCCCACCAGAGCTGGCGGCTGATGCACCAGTCACGGATATTCTCCATCCAGTTCAGGTAAACCTTGGTCGAACTCGCCGGAACGATAGTGATACGTCCGTCTTTCACCGCTTCAATAGCAGGTTCTGCTAGGGGTTGGACTCTCACCCACCACTGCTCGCTGACTATAGGCTCGATGGATGTCTGGCAGCGCTGACAGTGTCCCACCGCATGGCTGTATGGTTCTATCTTCACTAGCTGCCCCGATTTCTCCAGGTCGGCAACGATCGCTTCACGGCACTCGTATCTGTCCATTCCCTCGTAAGGCCCGGCGTTCTCATTCATGGTGACATCATCGTTTAAAATATTGATAAACTCAAGATTATGTCTCTGTGCTACCTCGAAGTCAACCGGGTCATGCGCCGGCGTTATCTTCACCGCGCCGGTGCCGAATGCAGGGTCGACCGCTTCATCGGCGATTATCTCGATCTCCCGGTTCACCGCCGGCAGAAGCACCTTTTTCCCGACCAGGGCTTTATATCTCTCATCGTCAGGATTCACCGCGACAGCGGTATCGCCAAGTATCGTCTCAGGCCGTGTCGTCGCCACAGTAATAAACCCGTCATCTCCTACTATCGGGTAGCGGACGTACCAGAGGTTGCCAGTCACATCGTTATGGTCTACTTCGAGGTCGGAAAGAGCTGTCGAGCACTTCGGACACCAGTTGATTATCCTTTCACCTTTATATATCAGACCTTTTTTATAAAGGTTCACGAAAGTGGTCCGGACCGCTTTACTTCGTTGCTCGTCCAGCGTAAAGTATTCCCGACTCCAGTCACAGGAAGCGCCCAGCCGGTGATGCTGGTTAGCAATCGTTTCCTGGCACTTTTTCGCCCACTCGTAGGTCCTCTCGACGAATTTCTCCCTGCCGAGCTGCTGCCTGGTTACTCCCTCTCCAGCCAGCACCCGCTCCATTACAACCTGTGTGGCGATACCCGCATGGTCGGTACCGGGCAGCCATAACGCCGAATCACCCTTCATCCTGTGCCAGCGGGTCATTATGTCCTGCAGGGTGACAACCAGCACGTGCCCGACATGCAGTTCTCCCGTGACGTTCGGAAGCGGCAGGATGATGACAAAAGGCTTTTTTCCAGGGTCGATTTCCGCCCTGAAATAGTCCTTTTTCATCCAGAAATCGTACCACTTCTGTTCGGTTTTCCCCGGCTCATACGCCTTTGGTATCTCGTCATGTATATCCGGTGCCTGCGCCATGTTTATCTCCCCGTTGCGTAAATTCTTGATTAATTATCTCACGATTCCGTCTCAGCGGAAACCGCTTGTTCGGTCCTGTTATGTTTAAACTTCAACCAGAATGCATAAAGAAGACACATCACTCCTGCTGCAGCGATAATATTGATAAAAAGCCCTACACCGAAGGTGACAGAATTCATTGTATCAGCATCATAGTCCCTGACATGTAACCAGATAGGTAAATAAAGTACCGGTATCCTGAGTATTGTTCCCAGAATATTCAGGGCAGACCCGGCGATGAAAAAGCGTTCAGGTCTCGCCCCACCCCGTCTCAGCATTACTATACCAAAGACTAGAGTCCCAATCCAGAAAAGGATCGGAATCCCGAATCCAAGAAATCCGGAGAAAATCATTAGTAATATATCGCTGGCGTCCACTACGTCACCTCCGGTTTCTCAATCTTGAACTTTATCCAGAACGCCATTACCAGGCAGATAAATCCGCCCAGGCCGAAAACCGTTCCCGGAATTGAAAATATCATGGTCATTCGTGCAGCTTCCACAGCACTCATTCCTTCCCGGTTCATCCAGACATTGATCATTATCCGTGGAAGAGGACTGAGGAGTGTCTTTAAAAGGATCAGGCTGCAGCCGGCTACAAGAAGCTTTTCAGGCTTGTTCCCACCGCATCTGAGCATTTTGATCGACAGCACAAGCCCGATTGCCCAGACCAGGAGTGAAGGGATCGTGCGTATGATAGTAGAGGTAATCTCATCCATCGATCAGCATCTCTTCGACACGGTCCAGTATTATCCCGGCCACCTCCCTCTTACTCATCAGGGGTAACTTTTCCTGCCGACCGTCTTTATAAAGAATAGTGATCCTGTTCGTATCGACGGCAAAACCGGCATCCGTCGCCGATACATCATTGGCACAGATGAAAGCCAGCCGTTTTTCAACAAGTTTCTTATGGGCGTTGTTCAGCAAGTCTTCGGTCTCGGCAGCAAACCCTACCTTGAAGACGGTATCAGGTACTTCCAGCAGAAAATCACCGGTCTGCACCAGTTCAAGGACTAACTTATCACCTTTTTTCTTTATCTTGTTCGGGGCTGGATTTACTACTGTGTAGTCAGCGACCGCCGCCGCCATTATAAGGATATCAGCCGATTCGCAGCTACTCAAAACGGCTTCTCTCATCTCGGCAACGGTTTCAACGGACTTGACTTCATCGTATTTCGACGGGTCGGGAGGAGGAATGGTCGTTACAAGAGTTACTACCATTCCCCGGTCCTTCGCGGCATCAGCAAGGGCAAAACCCATCTTTCCTGAGGACCGATTTCCGATATAGCGAACGGGATCGATCGGTTCCCGATTACCCCCCGCACTGATAACGACATGCTTGCCCGTGAGGCTCATTGTTTTTTATCCAGAGATTGGTTTACAGCTTCGATTATTTTCTCTGTTTCAGCAAGTCTTCCCTGGCCAATTTTACCCGATGCAAGCCGACCGTACTCAGGTTCAATGATAACAAATCCGCGTTTTTTCAGCTTCTCTATGTTCTCCCGGGTAATTGGGTTTTTATACATATTATCATTCATAGATGGAGCGACAACCACGGGAGCTTCCGTAGCAAGGACGGTACAGGTGAGAGAATCGTCGGCGATTCCGCAGGCTATTTTAGCGATGATATTGGCAGTAGCCGGTGCGATCACTACAACGTCAGCGGCTTCTGCAAGGGCCACGTGTTCGACACTGTATTCAGATTCAAGGTCGAACATATCCGTCACTACCGGCTGTCCGGTCAAATTACGAAATGTAAGAGGAGTGATAAATTCGGTCGCTGAATAAGTCATAATCGTTTTAACGGTCATTCCCGCCTGTACCAGTTTACTGGCAAGGTCCGCCGCTTTATAGGCGGCAATTCCGCCGGTCACTCCAAGCACTACAGTTTTTTCTTCAGACATTTCAGCCTCCTTTAATAAAGGCTAATGTGTATTCATCTCGTAAAGTATCTTCAGCCCCATGAGCGTAAGGTCAGGATTCACAGTATCGATCACCCTCGTTTCACCGGCAACCAGTTCGGCATATCCACCGGTAGCGACGACCATCGCCTTTTTACCAAGTTCATCCTGGATACGGGTGACAATACCTTCGATCAAACCGGCGTAGCCGAAAATAAGCCCTGACTGTATAGCGGTAACCGTACTGGTACCTATCGCCTTTTTCGGTCGTATGAATTCAACCCTCGGTAAAGCAGCGGTGCGGGTAAACAACGCTTCAGCAGCTATCGCGATACCCGGCGCAACCGCTCCTCCCAGGTAATCTCCCTCTTTCGAGACCGTATCAAAGGCAGTGGCGGTCCCCATCGCTACTACGATCACATTATCTTTGTATATCGTATGGGCAGCAGTGGCATTGGCTATCCGATCGGAACCTACCTCTCTCGGATTATCGATGCGGATACGTATCCCGGTCTTAATTCCGGGCCCGACCATGAGTGGTATGATATCAAAGTATTTATGGAACAACTCATTGAATGTACTTCTCAAGGGCGGCACTACACAACTTATCGCTACCTCATTGATATCGCCGACATCAAGCCCCTGCTGCCTCAGGAGGTTCAATATCATCACAGCATATTCATCAGCCATCTGATTTATGCGTGTATATATACGCCAGGTTGCCCGGAGGTCATCCCCTTCGAATACTCCTATCGTGACATTCGTGTTACCTGTATCTATAGCCAGCAGCATAACCTTTTCTCCTGTACGGGTTATCCTGTAATCCCTTCTTTTATCTTCTTGATTACACCGGGTAATTCCGGCAGCAGGTCGGAAGCGATCATTCCCGTATCACCGAGTTTCTTTCTTACACATTCTCCAGCTTCACCATGGACATATACACCGCAGGAAGCCGCGTCGGCAGGAGATATACCAGTGGCAAGGAATCCGGAAATAACTCCAGAAAGTACATCGCCTGTGCCGGCCGAAGCCAGCCCCGGATTAGCTGCCGGATTTATCACCGAAGGTCTTTCCGGCGATGCTATTACCGAATACGCCCCTTTCAGCACAACCGTTTGGCCCCACCTCTCAGCCGCTTCTTCAGCAATCTTCAATCTGTTCTTCTGGATATCAGCAATTTCTATCCCGGTCAAACGCGACATTTCACCGGGATGTGGTGTTAGTATAGCATTACCTTTAAAATGCCGCCACCATTCAGGTTCATTCGCCAGTAGATTCAGGGCATCGGCGTCAAGCACGACCGGAGGTAGTACGGTCTCATTATCGACAAATAATCGTTTGACCAGGTCTGCAGTCTGTTCACTCTGTCCCAATCCGCAGCCGGCAAGTACGGCATCATATTCAGGTATTTTGTCTTTAAGCAATGTCACCGAGATTGCCGCATTTATTTGGCTGTTAACCTCAGGCAATGGCAGATACGTTGTTTCAGTTAATTTCGATGCCATGACCGGTTGAAGGCTGGCTGGAGTTGCCAGTGTTACCAGTCCCGCTCCAATCCTCATTGCGCCTGAGCAGGCGAGATAGGCAGCACCGATGTAGTTAACCGAACCTGCAATTACCAGCACCTTACCAAACGTGCCCTTGTTAGCACTTACCGGTCGTCGAGGCAGCAGGCTTCTTACCTTTTCAGAAGTGTTTAACTCCAGGCTGATATCCTCCGCCATTTGTGACGGTATCCCTATATCCACCACTGTTATCCTGCCGGCTCTCTCCGAACCGGGCTGGTTGTACATTCCCGCCTTGGGATATCCGAGTGTTATCGTATCATCGGTATAAAGACAGACGTCATCGACAGCCCCGGTATTCGCATTCATTCCCGAAGGAATATCGACCGCGAATATATGCAGATCAGTATTCTCCTCAGATGCTTTACTTACCTTAGACAGGGCCTGTCTGAAAACACCCTCCAGGGGACGGTTGTTACCGGTACCGAACAGCGCGTCCAGTACAGCATCGGCATCCCGTAAGTCGGTATCGAGTTCGTCAAGGTTATTGTCTGCAGATACCTCGGTGCAGGATATATTCCGATCATGAACCATTTCCAGGTTAGGATCATCTACCCGTTTTTTCCCGAAGAGGTATAGTCTGACTCCAAGTCCTGAATCCCAGAGATACCTGGCGGCTACCAGTCCGTCCCCGCCGTTATTACCCGGTCCAGCAAGAACGACAATTTTTTTCGAATAGTAGTCTCCCAGAATCCGCGTAACTTCGACCGCTACTGCCTTACCTGCATTTTCCATGAGTACGCTTGTGGGCAGACCACTTTCAGCACATTCATGGTCGATACGCATCATCTGTTCGGCTGTTACTATTTTCATACGATTACCTGTTATGTCTTGTTAAACTGAAGTGTAGCAATAACCCTGAACAGGGTCAAGACTCTTTTTGACCCAGATAACTGCTTGCCAGTTTCCGCAGTTTTTCAATCATTGCCTGCCAGTGAGTACCTTTCCAGTAAATCCTTCTGCATACAGGACACTCCATATATTCTTTTTGCGTTTTGTACACATACGGAGGTACGCGGTCCTTTACCTCGTCTATTGTCCGTTTTTCGAGTAACGCGTTGCATTCCATACACCGGGTAAACAGTCCATCTTGAAAGTCCAGGTCAAGGGATTCATTCAACTGCCTGATCTGCTCCTCCGGATCATCACTATTGATAAGAATGGCTTTTACCTTGCCGCTGTCTACTACACCAAGTTTCATAATTCCGGTATCCCTGGTAAGGATGGTCCTGTCCTCCCTGAGAGCACTGATTACCATCTGCCAGTCATCCTCACCGGTGAAAAATTCCGTGTCATAGCCAAGCATCCTGAGCCATTTCACCAGCTTCCCGACGTTATGGTCGACAATGAACTTCATTCTTTTCCCGCTGATCGAGTCTATAAGTTGATCTCCATTCCCTCGTAGCCGGTAGTGATCCGGCAGTTCAATTCATCGGCAACTGCCGTAAGTTCAGCCTTTATCGTATCTTCCAGTTCGGGACTCATATGGACGGTAACGACATGCGGAATATACCGGTTAATCTCTCTAAATGAAACCAGTTCTTTTTTAAGCCGGTTCGGAGTGAGATGAGCGGGTTTTTCAGAATCCCCTCCACTGGCATTATCCTCGGTCACTTCAATAATAAGTAACTGAGGTGATACGTTTTTCCAGCATTCCTCCAGTCCCGGGCCGGTATCCGATGTGTAAAATATCTGTTTACCCTCTGGTGAAATAATTCTGAAACCCGTGGTGATCCCGAAATGATTTACCGGGACAGGAGTAATTTCGTATCCCGCTATATCATATGTCTCGAATGGTTCCACAATGTTCAACCTGAGGGAAGGATTATCTTTCGGTTCTCCGGCAAGGTTTCTGTATATTCCGCTTGTAAAGAAATGTGTATTAAGCGTATCCATCACATCTGAAGAAG
Source organism: uncultured Dehalococcoidales bacterium (assembly GCA_964493985.1). Taxonomy (GTDB): domain Bacteria; phylum Chloroflexota; class Dehalococcoidia; order Dehalococcoidales; family UBA2162; genus MGML01. Next base: position 2,334 of record CAZBQL010000028.1, on the reverse strand, counting down.
CATATATATCCACGCTCGTACCGGAATGATACAGGTTTGTTCCAAGGGCAATTATATCCCTGATATGGTCATAGTGCCTGTGTGAAAGAATAACTGCCCTCAGATGTTTCTGTTCTTCCATTGACAGGTTTGAAGTCAAACTGCCCGCATCCACTGCCAGGACATCATCGACTACGAAACATGTATGGCCATATTCACATGTTTCGCAGTTATGAGCGCCCAGTATTTTTATCTTCATCCGTATGCTTATCTCTCTGTCTGATTTAACCGGTCTTCAGCGAAAACGGCGAAAACTCAGTATCATAATCATAGGTGTCTATAGATTCCTTCTTTTTCAGGTAATTAACTACAAGATAAGTAAATGGAGTGGCTACAATCTCGATACCGGTTTTGACCAGCCAGTGGTTGAATATCATGATGGGATCGAATACAGGAGTGCCGACATACGCCAGCACGATGAATATCGCTGTATCAAAACCTTGTCCAAAAATAGTAGAAGCGATAGTCCTGCTCCACAACCAGCGGCCTTTGGTAAATATTTTCATTTTCGCCAGTATGAAAGAATTCACAAATTCGCCGACGAGGTAGCCGCAGAAAGAAGCGGCGAGCAGCCGTGGTGTGTAGCCGAGAATCGATTCGTAAGCTGCCTGTCCTTCCCAGAACGGTGCTGACGGAAGGTACTGGCCTATCCATGCGAAGAAAACGAATATGAGGTTACAGACAAATCCGAGCCAGATAACTCTTCTCGACCACCTGTATCCGTACACCTCGGTAAGTACATCGCCGAATATGTAACTCAACGGGAAGACGAATATGGCTGCGGGAAGGATAAAGGAACCAAAACTTATAACCTTTACCGCGATGATGTTAGCCGTGATAAGGCATGTCACAAAAACAGCGGTAATAAATACGAATCTGTGTGATACATTCATAAAAAGGTTACACTCCAGGATGGATTCCGAATATATTGGTTAAATCCACTTGTGGCGCTTGAAGAATAAAAGCATTCCGCCGATTATCACAAGACAGATAAGAGTAACGAATACCGGCGAGTACTTTGAATCGCCAAAAATACCCAGGGGAATATTCATACCGAATATACTTGCCACAACCGTAATGGGTAAAAGGACGGTGGCAATAATGGTCAACATCCTTATCACTTCGTTGGTGCGGTTAGTAGCCACGGAATCGTGCGTATCATTCAGTCCTTCTACAATTTCCTTATACTCGTCGAGTCCATCCCATATCCTGTCGAGATGATCAACAAGGTCATCGAAATACACAGTAAGGTCAGTATTGGTGAAAGGGTGAACTTTAGCTCCGAGTCGATTGAGGACGGAACGCATCGGCCAGACTATTTTCCTGAATGCGATAACATCGCGACGGAGGATCGATATTTCGCGTATTCCCCTGGGAATACCCGATGAAAATATTTCTTCTTCAACCTTTTCTATGTTATCGCCTATCTTACTTAAAATCGGTAAACAGTAATCGACAAGCCTGTCCAGGATCCGATACAATAAATACCCGGAGCCGTAGCTGAAGTTTTCCTTCCGTGTATCCTCGTTGAGTTCGCAGTCGCGGAAAAGCTTTACTAACGGTTTAAGGTCTCCTTTATGCAAGGTGATCAGGTATTTATCACCGATAAAAACGGCAACCTGGCTGGGCGTTGTTACCCTCGTTTCCGGGTTGAATACCGGAAAGTGAAAAACGAAAAAGAGGTAATCTTTATATTCATCGATCTTGGGGCGCTGTATCTTACTGAGACAGTCATCCAGATCAAGCGGATGGAATGGGTATTTTGAGGCAAGGTATGCAATTTCCGTTTGGGTAGGGTCCTCAAAATTCAACCAGGTCAGATCGCCCCAGGCTACCTGCTCAAAATGAGGTTCACGCTCCTTGACAACTTCAGGTGTTTTTTGTTTTTTCGTTTTTCTCTTGAAAGTAGCCATACAAACACGTCCTGAAACAGGCATCGATGTGTGATTATTAGATACATTCTAGCACAATTTTCTTACCGATGGCAGCATATGTAAAGAATAGCAGGTATATATCCGTTTCGCTAAATAATTGAGATAGAAGTCGATACAGAACAGATACACCGGTATCAACACATATCAAAGGCATGGATTACAAGTTATGATATTAGCAGAAAAAATAAACAAATCCTGGAAAGTAGTTTATATCATCGATCAACAGATGAAAATGGTAACCGGATGCTTGACACTGGCTGAGCCAGTGGATACAATTATTCACGTGGCAACGTAGCTCAGTGGTAGAGCAGGGGACTCATAAGCCCTTGGTCGGTGGTCCGAATCCACCCGTTGCCACCAT
>CAZBQL010000027.1:0-34807 GCA_964493985.1 uncultured Dehalococcoidales bacterium | reverse complement strand
TTAGGTTTTACGGTATCAGTTTACATACCTGAAATAAATCCGTAATTATACTTATTTCAAGCTGCATTATTACTAAATGAAAAATTCTGCCGGTGTCTGTCGAAAGCTCATTCAGGACATCCTTGCTGGATTAAGCTCGAAATCCTTTGGATTGTATTTCTTATCTTCTCCGGTCATGATACTTCCCTCTGCTCTCGGCTTTCTCCGGTGATGTTGGTCGAAAGTCTCAATTCTCTGGTCTCACCTGGAGAAAGCGAGATGGAACTGTCGGCAAAAGCAATTTTTAGCGGCTGTGTGTGTCCATGACGGTAATGAATTTTGATCCGTTCCCGATTAATGCTTGTATCAAGCCAACTGCCGCGGTAACTGATACTGAATTGTATGGACTTGAGTTCTGATGGTAGCTGGGGATTAAATCGCAATAGATCACCGCGATGTTCAACCCCTGAATAGCACCTTAAAATCAGGTCAACCGTACCTGCCATTGCACCAAGATGGATGCCTTCCCGGGTTGTGCCGCCCTGAATATCTTCTATATCACTCTCCAGTGCATCCTGGAACAAACGCCAGGATAATTCACGCTTCGAACGTGCCATCACCCAGGCATGGACTACCCTGCTGAGCGTTGAGCCATGCGAGGTCCGGGCAAGATAGTATTCCACGTTATTCGGAATGGTCTCATATTTAAAGTCGTAGCCCAGGCGTTCAAACAATTCACCCAGCTCTTCGGCGGAGAGAAGGTAGAAAAGCATCAGTACATCAGCCTGCTTGGAGAGCTTGTAGCGGTTAGGGCTGTCTTCTTCTGCCTCCAAAATGCGGTCAAGGCGTTGTATATTCTCGTATTTCTTCCGGTATCCATCCCAGTCAAATTCTTCAAGGTCTCCGTAACCTTCAAACTGACTGATAATACCATCACCGTGAAATACAATACGCATCTTACGACTCATCTTATCCCAGCTTTCAAGTTCCTCTTGTGTGACGGCGAGGTCCTCCATAAGGAATTTACGGCGGTTGCCGGGGATTAAGTCCAAAATCTCCAGGGCCCGGCAGAACACCCAGGATACCATTACATTGGTGTAGGCGTTGTTATCAACTCCCGGTTCAAGTGCACCAGGATATCTTTCATGGAATTCGTCAGGTCCCATGACTTTACAAATCTCATATCTTCCCAGTTTTTCATTGAACCTGGCCTTACTTGCCCAGAAGCGTGCCATGCCGATAATCAGCTCTGCCCCATAAAAGCACAGGAAGTCCATGTCTCCGGTAACCTGGTAATATTGCCAGATGTTGTACGCGATGGCGATATTAATGTGACGTTCCAGTTGAGAGTTATCCGGTATCCAGCGGCCTGACTCGGGGTTTAAATGTAGTGTCTGTGCCTGTTCCTGCCCATCACTCCCGCTCTGCCAGGGAAACATCGCTCCGCTGTAACCTGCTTCCTTTGCTGCCCAGTATGCCCGTGACAGGCGGTTGTAGCGGTACATCAGGAGACTTCGTGTAATATCCGGCATGCGCAGGTTTAAAAGTGGGAAAATAAAAAGCTCGTCCCACATGATGAGACCGCGGTATGCCTCACCGTGGAGTCCGCGTGGCGGTACACCTACGTCATGTCCCACCGTATTCGGAGATACGGTCTGCAGCAGGTGAAAGATATGCAGGTTTAATATCTGCTCAGCGCGACGGCTTTCTATTTCTATATTTATTTGCCAGCGTTCCCAGAGATGCCTCCAGGCAAGGTCATGGCGTTCCAGGAGTTCGGTAAAGTTCCCGGCATGCCGGAGAGCATCCAGGGCTTCGATCAAGCTTTCCGAAATGCCGGGATCCCTCGAATGATAGAGAGATGTTATCTTTTCGATGGTTGCGGCTTGTCCGGTATCAAGGTTAACATTAAACTCTCTGGCCACGTATCCATTTTCCTGTACAAGGTCCCCATTTATGTCTAACAGACTATCTTTGTAGATAACTCTGGTTCGGGCGGCCTCGGCTATGCGGACATGGGACTGATTCGTCTCTACTTCAAGCCATATCAAATCATCATCGGTAACTCCTGTCCCAACCTGGTCAAGGTGGTGATTGTTAAGTTGGCGGTAACGCTCCACGAGTGTATTGTCCACTCTGCCATCAAGCGCAGAACGCACACGTATAGTACCCGACCAGTTTTCAGGGAGTATTACCGTTTCCAGGGCGGCGAGGTGATGGAAGTGCATATGAGCAAAGCGACGCTGGGTAAGTCTTGTCCGCCGTTTTTTATCGTCTTCGAAACGTACCTCCCTTACCAGCACTCCTCGTCTCATGTCCAGCTCCTGGCGGTATTCCAGTATTCTTACCGAATCGATGTCAAACCAATCACCGTTTTCTATACGGAAAGTAAGTGGAAGCCAGTTGGGAATGTTAACCAGGCTCTCATTCTCAATAGTATGGCCGGCAACTTCACTTTTCAGGCGATTGTAAATACCGGCAAGGTAAGTCCCCGGATAGTGGATTTCACCTGCTGCCGACTCCGGGGCTGCCCCTCTGGCAGCGAAGTAACCATTACCCGTTGTGCAAAGTGCCTCTCGGAGTTTCTCTGCTTCGGGTTCGTAAGTTTCATAAGTCAGGGACCAGACGTTGGTCGACGTCTCTTTCTCAGCAAGGTTAACCAGTTCTTCAAGAAAGGTTGCTACCTCCCCTGGGTTGCGGACGATGTAGCTGGCGGCTGTTGGCCTGCTGTCTTCACTTACCAAAATACCGATGCCACGGTCGGCAACTGCCTGAAAGGCATCTTCATCCGTGGTACCATCACCGATATAAAGCGGGACTGTCCTGGAGTCATCTATATGCATCTTTCCGAGCAGGTAGAGTAAAGCCTTGCCCTTGTCCCAGTCAGTTTTAGGACGAAGTTCAAAAATCTTTTTCCCGGTTGTTTCGACAAGGTCAGGATAATGTTCCGCCACTGCTTTCATCCGTTTTTCGAGCTCAGGGAGAATTTCTTCGCTTGCCTGCCGGTAGTGCACCGCTATGGCAAAGGATTTACGCTCAAAACGCACTCCTTTGAGTCCTTTTACTTTATCCTTTAGCTCTTTCTCTGCCTTATTGAGCGAAGGCAAATATTCAACTCCTCGCTCTTCATGAAACGACTCTTCGGGTCCGGCTATCTTGAAGCCGTGACTTCCTGCGTAGACCAGGTTTTCCAGTCCCACCAGGTTTTTAACGTCGTAGAGCGCACGGCCGGTCATGATTACTACAGTCCAGCGTTCGGCGAGCTTTTCGACAAGCTGCCTGGTCCTTTCGGGCATGAGTGCTTTGGCCGGATCTTCCACGGTCGGTGTCAGGGTGCCGTCGTAGTCAAGGAAAATAGCCGGTCTGCCTTTCTTGAGCCTTTCCAGTATTTCATTCTTTTTCTCAAGTGCCGAAGGAAGCTTGTTCGCATGAGTCATCTTCATTTACCCACTCCTGAGTTCCGATAAGTCAGATATAACCATGTCCGCGCCGTGGTCTTTCAGTCCGGTATTTCCCCCTGATCGGTTTATCCCGATAACTAACCCGAAACCTCCCGCTCTACCTGCTTCAACTCCCGAAATGGCGTCCTCTATAACGATGGCCTGTCGTGGATTCACCCCGAGACGTTTTGCCGCCTCCAGAAATATGTCCGGTTCAGGCTTCCCCTTGAGGTGCAATTCGGCCGAAATTACTCCGTCGACAACCACATGAAAAAGATTGCTTACCCTTGCGGCTTCGAGAACTGCTTTCGCGTTCCTGCTGGAAGATATCACTGCTACACGTTTTTTCGTTGATTTAAGATTATTTATAAAATCTATCGTAGACTGGTATGACTCCACGCCGTTATTCTTCAAGTACTCCCGGAAATACTGGTTCTTGCGGTTGCCAAGCCCGCAGATAGATTCCTTTTGCGGCGGGTCTTCAGGACTACCGTATTTCAGTGAAATACCTCTTGATGCCAGGAAGCTTTGAGCACCTTCATACCGCGGTTTACCGTCGACATATTGATAATAGTCCTCCTCGGTAAAGGGGGAGAATTTCTGCCCCTTCCGTTCGGACCACTTTCGAAGATAATCATCAAACATCCGCTTCCAGGCGGCCATATGCGCCCGGGCGGACCGTGTGATGACTCCATCCATGTCTAAAATGGCTGCCTCATACTTGTCCAGGTCTATTCTCGTGGTTTGCGAATTTGCCAATCTCTATCCTTTCTTCTCCGTTTCCGCTACCATTTCTATTACTGGCAGTACACTGTCCGGGTTAACGGAAATAGTATCAATGCCGGCTTTAACGAGGAAAGCTGCGAAATCAGGGTGATCACTCGGTGCCTGACCGCACAGGCCTACCTTACGGTTCTTCTTATGTGCTGCCTTGATAAGGTTGGATATGGACTCTTTGACGGCCTCGTTCTCCTCGTCGAACAGGTAGGCTAACTCTGATGAGTCGCGGTCAACTCCGAGAGTTAGCTGGGTAAGGTCGTTGGAACCAATAGAAAAACCATCAAAATGCTCAGCGAACTGCTCAGCCAGGATGATGTTCGTGGGTACCTCTGCCATAACATAAACTTCGAGGCCGTTCTCTCCTCGCCTGAGACCGTTCCCTTCAAGCACCTTGAGAACTTTTTCTGCTTCTTCCGGAGTGCGGCAGAAGGGAATCATCACTACCACGTTGGTAAAACCCATTTCTTCTCTTACTCGTTTGAGTGCCCGGCACTCCAGTGCAAAACCTTCACGATAGCGGTCGCTGTAGTAACGGGATGCTCCCCTGAAACCCAGCATGGGGTTGGATTCTTCCGGTTCAAACTCTTTCCCGCCGATAAGGCTGGCATACTCATTTGTCTTGAAATCACTGGTACGGACAATGACCGGATCCGGATACCGCGAGGCGGCAATTTTGGCAATGCCCTGGGACAGGTAGTCCACAAAGTACTCGCTTTTATCGTCATAGCCCTGTGTCATCTCACTTATCTGCTGTTTGGCCTGTTTATCTTCAAGCTTATTGAAATGGACCAGAGCCATAGGGTGTATTCTAATTACAGTCCCAATAGTAAATTCGAGGCGTGCCAGGCCGATTCCCTTCACCGGTAGCTGCCACCACCTGAACGCTCCTGCCGGGCTGGCAATGTTCATCAGGATTTTCGTTTTCGTCTCCGGCATCTCGCCAAGATCGATGTCCTGTGCCCGAAATTTCAGTATGCCTTCGTAAACGTGCCCCTCATCGCCCTCGGCGCAAGAAAGTGTGATCTCCTGTCCTTCTTTCAGGCTCCTGGTAGCTTCTCCTGTCCCTACAACGGCAGGTATTCCCAGTTCACGGCTGACTATGGCGGCGTGTGATGTCCGGCCACCATGATCGGTTATGATGCCTGCTGCTTTTTTCATGATAGGTTCCCAGTCAGGATCTGTCATTCCGGTAACCAGGATTGATCCATCCCTGAATTGTCCTATCTCTGAAGCATCCTTAATAATCTGCGCTTTACCGGCGGATATAGCCTGGCCGATACTGAGGCCCTTTAGTAGAATTTTACCCTTCTGTTGCAGATCGTAGGTCTTCATGGCAGTAGCTTTTTTATGCGACTGCACCGTTTCCGGTCTCGCCTGGACTATGAAAAGCTGGTTAAGCTCGCCATCCTTGGCCCACTCGATGTCCATGGGCCGCTTGTAGTGGTCTTCAATAATGACCGCCCAGCGTGCAAGTCCCATTACCTCTTCGTCGCTGAGACAGAAAGAGCCTTGTTCCTGCTTCGTGGTAGCGACATTTTTGGTGGTGGCCCTGCCGCTGCTGTAAATAATCTTGCGTTCTTTAGCCCCTACGGTCCGGCTGATAATAGGTAGCAGTTTGTCATTATTTAGTAAAGGCTTAAACACCATGAACTCGTCCGGTGTCACCTGTCCCTGCACAACGCTTTCTCCTAAGCCCCATGCTCCGGTAACCACGACCACATTCCTGAAACCGGTGTCCGGATCGAGTGAAAAGATTACACCTGCTGCCGCCTCATCCGAACGGACCATCTTCTGTATGCCTATCGAAAGAGCTATCTTCATATGGGCAAAACCCCTGTCCTCCCGGTAGTTAATGGAACGGTCAGTAAAGAGCGAGGCGTAGCACTTCTTGCAGGCTTCAAGTAACGCTTTCTCACCGGTTACATTGAGGAAACTCTCCTGCTGCCCGGCAAAACTGGCTTCCGGAAGGTCTTCCGCTGTGCCGCTGCTCCTGACTGCCACGCTGACGTTATCAGTCTTATAGCGCTTACCCAGTTCCCGATATGATGCCTTGATGGAATCTGCGAGATCAGAAGGGAACTCGGCATCATCAAACAACTGGCGGATGGTGCTTCCCACCTCCTGGAGAGACTTCTTCTTACTTCTAAACTGTTCGAGCTGGTCCTGTATTTTCTCGGTCAAATTGTTTGCTTCCAGAAAAGCGCGGTAGGCGCCGGCTGTCGTTGCAAAGCCATCAGGTACGGGAATGCCCTCGTTCTTAAGCTCGCGTATCATCTCACCGAGATTGGCATTCTTACCGCCCACCTCAGCGACATCATCTTTGCCAACTTCTTCGAACCATACAAGCTGTTTTTCCTTCGTTTTGACTACCATGTTTTACCTCCATGTTTTAATGTTGTGATACTATTCCAGAATATCGTCAATATGAGATGAGTCTAGTGCTACCCTGATGATCCTGCGATTCAACGATTGCAATGCCTCCAGGTCACCCAGCGACTCAGCGTCAGACATTGTGCCGAAGGAATAAGAGCGTCCGGGAATTAAGATGTCTTTATAACTATCAGAAACGACCTGTAAAAACAGTCCTTTGTTTGGCCCGCCTTTGTAAAGCTGTCCCGTTGAATGAAGAAAACGCGGCCCGTAGCCGAGGGTAGTTGCCAGCTTATAATTTTTCAGCACCCTGCGTCGCAGCTCGTAAAAAACGGAATCAGTTCGCGGTGTCTGCTGGAGATAAGCCATTATCGCGAAATAATCGTTTTCTTTTGCCTGAGAGAGCATATCGTAAAACGATTTCCGGACTTCTACAGATGGTAATTGACCTGTCTTTTCATATTTTTCAAGAATTCTTTTTGTGGCGTCCTTGCTGCTTTGGACATCCGGCTGGTTAAACGGTTGGACACCGATTAACATCCCGGCTATGGCAACGGCGAATTCCCAGAGATAAAACAAAGCGCCAAGTTCCAACTTATTTTCTATCTCCACCATAGCTACCGGCTGACCGGATGACTTTATCTGCTTTATAAAGGAATCGACCGTCCCGTTATCATTATCTTTCGACCGTAAATACACAAATTGGCGGTCAATTCCGTATGAGTCACCTTCGACCTGGGGTTCTCCAACAACAGGTATTAGCCCCTTCCCGTTCTTACCGGTACTTTCGGCAATAAGCTGCTCAGCCCATAGACTGAAACTCTCGAGTGATGGAGAAGTGATGAACGTTACCTTGTCCCTTCCCTTTTTCGCCAGGACTGCAAGGTATACCCCCAACCGGCACCCATCATTATCTTCTGCTTTTACATCGGGACCGCATTTCATGCGAATTGCATCCGCACCGGAAAGTAACTCTTCAACATCAATTCCAAGAGTTACCGCCGGTACAAGTCCGAAGTACGAAAGTACTGAGTATCGCCCTCCTAATTCTTCAGGATTATCGAATATTCGCCGGATATTTTTCTCTCTTCCCAGGGTTTCCAATGGCGAACCACGGTCGGTAATTACTGTAAAATGATGTCCCGCTTCAGGTCCGCAATTATCGATTTCAAGTGCATAAAAATAATCAAACAAAGCCCGCGTTTCCGCAGTTGTGCCTGATTTAGAGGATACAAGGAATTGTGTTTTCGCAGGATCGATGGATTCACTTACGCTATTCACTGCCTCAGGGATGACAGAGTCAAGGACCGTCATTCGCGGGTATCCTTTCTCATTACCGAATGTGCGATTAAGTACCTCCGCCCCAAGACTGCTGCCGCCCATGCCCAGTAAGACCATGTCTGAAGTGCCATCCTGGCGAATCTTATCCCCAAATGTTTTTAACTCCGGTATCTCTTTGAGCATTGAATCCATCACGTCAAGCCATCCCAGCCGGTTTGCTACCTCAGTAGGGTGTTGAGACCATAGTGTATAGTCCTTTTTCCAGATACGCTTCGGTACCTGCTGGCGGTCAAGGAAGCTAAGAGTTTCTAAAAATACACTCTCATATTCTTTTAGACTTGGAAAATTCAAATTCATAGTATCAGCCTTCAGTTTGTAAATTATTCAGCCAGTATTCTTGCCAGCCTTAAGAGGCTAAGGTCCAGTTTCCTTTGATTAGCCACTACTTCGGACAAAGGAATTAGCGAATCTCTGCCCTCGAATTCACTGACCATTATTCCGTATCTCCCCTCCGAAAGACACTCTGTAGCAAAAGCTCCCAGCCTGGTTGCCAGGAGCCGGTCAAAAACGGTTGGAGACCCTCCTCGCTGGACATGGCCCAGTTTTGTTATACGCAGCTCAAAACCAAGGCGCTCATGATGTTTTTCATAATACTCGGCCAGTCTTTCCGCGTTGTATTTAGCTCCTTCGGCGACCACAACGATAGCGTGCGACTTGCCGCGTTCATAAGCCGAAAGTATCTCGGAGGCTATTTCTTCGGGGTCGGTTTCTACCTCTGGAATTACGATCGCTTCCGCTCCTCCCGCAATGCCGGAAACCAGGGCCAGATAACCATATTCGCGTCCCATGACCTCCACCAGGAATACTCTGCCATGGGACGATGCGGTGGTCCGCAGTCTATCAATTGCCTCAAGCGCTGTATTCAGAGCCGTATGAACACCAATCGTGATGTCGGCATGGTAAAGGTCATTATCGATGGTCGAAGAAATCCCAACTACCGGGAAACCCAATTGCGAGAGTTCGTATGCACCGGTCTGAGATCCACCTCCACCTATAATCACGGCAGCATCTATCTTCTTTTCTTTTAGTTTTTCCAGTGCCCTCAAGCGTCCTTCATGGGTCTTAAATTCATCAGAGCGAGCTGAGTGAAGGATGGTACCGCCGCGTTCGACAATGCCTCCAACGCTTCGCGCTCCCAACGGTGTGATATCCCCATTGATAAGCCCCTGGTAGCCATGACGTATACCGAACATATCCCAACCCTTTGCAATACCGGTCCTCACTGCCGACCTTATCGCGGCATTCATCCCGGGAGCATCACCCCCGCTGGTTAAAATCCCGACTCTTTTCGCCATTACTATCTCCTAGGCTATTGTGATTGTATTGTCCAGGTACACGTCCTGTATCAGGTTGAGGAGTTTTACTCCTTCCTGCATCGGTCTTTCGAAAGCCTTTCGCCCGGATATTACACCCATCCCTCCTGCCCGTTTATTGATTACGGCGGTCCTGGCTGCATCAGCAAAATCATGGCCTTTGGAAGGCCCGCCTGAGTTTATAAGGCCGGCTCGGCCCATAAAACAATTAAGGACCTGGTAGCGCACCAGGTCAATAGGATGTTCCGTTGTCAGGTCTGTATAGATTTTTTCGTTCGATTTCCCGAATGATAGGTCGACAAAGCCTCCGTTGGTAGTTGCCTGCTTTTGCTTTATAATGTCCGCCTCAATCGTTACTCCAAGGTAATTTGCCTGTCCGGTAAGATCGGCTGCCTCTTCGTAGTTCTTTACCTTCGTTCGGAACTCATCATTGCGCAGATATGCCCATAGTACCGTCACCATACCCAGCTTATGCGCGTGACTGAAAGCCCGAGATATCTCCTGTATTTGCCTGTCACTTTCCCGAGATCCAAAATAGACGGTCGCTCCAACTCCAACTGCACCCATATCGAAAGCCTGGTCGACGCTCGCAAAGAGGATCTGGTCATAGGTGTTGGGATAAGATAGCAGCTCATTATGGTTTATCTTGGTAATGAAGGGAATGCGATGGGCATATTTTCTGGCTACTGATCCCAGTATTCCTAGAGTTGATGCAACCGCATTGCATCCACCTTCCACAGCGAGTTTGAGAACATTCTCCGGGTCGAAGTAGACCGGGTTCGGGGAGAAATCTGCTCCGGCACTGTGTTCGACACCATGATCGACGGGAAGAATGGAAAGGTAGCCGGTCCCGCCAAGACGCCCATGGTCGAACAGGTGCTGCAGATTACGAAGTACCGCCGGGCTTCGGTCGGAGGAAAGTATCACCCGGTCGACGAAATCCGGTCCGGGCAAATGAAGCATATCTCTGGGAAACACACAGGTATGATTTAGCAGGTTTGCCGCTTCTTCACCAAGGTATTTTTCGATGTCACTGGCCATAGTCTGCTCCTTGATTAATTATTGCCTATGAGATTCTGGGGATTTCCCTGTATGAAGGAGTCAATATTATCGACACTTGTGTTAAGGAGACGCTCCACTGCCTCACGTGTGTTGAAGCCAATGTGAGGAGTGATTATCACGTTTTGTAATTCGGTCAGCATGTGATCGGCAAGTAAAACCTCGAGGTCCCCTTTTCCGGTATAAGTTGACCGTAAAAGCTCAGCTTCCTCTCTTATGACCGGCTCTTCAGGAAGAACGTCAAGACCGGCTGCGGCGATTTTCCTTTCTGATAAAACTCTCAACAGGTCCTGAACGTTGACTATGAAGCCGCGAGCTGTGTTTATGAGTATAGCTCCCGGCTTCATTTTCTTGAATTGCGGCTCTGAAATAAGATTTCGTGTCTTTTCTATACCCGGAACATGAATAGAGATAATATCCGACCGGGAAAGGAGATTATCCATGTCTGTATATTTATACCCCATTCGGGAAGCTGCATCTTTATCAGGTTTCACGTCAAAAGCAAGTACCTCCATCTCATATCCTTTGGCGATTCGAATAACGTTTCTCCCGATCTCGCCAGTACCGATTACGCCAAGTATCTTCCCGTTCAAATCAATCCCCTGAAGTCCTTCCTGCGAGAAGTTGCCGCTTCTTGTTCTAGCCACCGCTTCCGGAATATGACGGGTAATAGCGTGAATCAGGGCAAAAGCATGTTCGGCAACGGTATTCTGACCGTATGTTGGGACGTTGCTTACGGCGATATTGTTCTTATGGCAGTAATCCACGTCTATATGGTCGATGCCGGTGGAACGTGTAGCAATGAGTTTCAATCCCTTGAATTGCTTAAGGGCTTTTGCGCTAAGGTCTGAGTAAATGAAGGTGGAGATGATATCGGCATCTTCATATTGGTTGCGAATGTTCTCTGAGACCGGTTTATCAGTTAGCAATAACTCACATTTATCTTTCAATCGGCCAAAGGTTTCTTTTTCCCAATTTTCCAGTTCAAAACCCACAATTTTCATGAACTATCCCTTCCCTGGATTAAATATCTTCTACTGCCAAGATGGTTCTCACTCACTTTGTACCAACCGTTCCTCCAGATATTCCTTCAATGCAACTGCGTTGTTGTGCTGGGTCTCCCTTGATCCATAAAGCAAAATTACATTACTTCTCCTGGCTGTTTCCAGAATGCTTTGCCAGGCTTGTGGCTTGCTGTCTAATTCGTTAAAATAGCGGCGGCGGAATTCGTCCCACCTGGACGGGTCATGGCCGTACCAGCTACGGAGTTCATTACTCGGAGCCACGTCTTTCAGCCAGCCATCCAGCTTTAAGGAATCTTTCTTTATTCCGCGCGGCCAGATACGATCAACCAGGAAGCGGCTACCGTCATCAAGGCCTGGCAGTTCATACACACGCTTGGTCTGAATCACATAACATTACCCCACAATGTTAATACTTAAAAAATGACACAAACCCTATATAGAAGTCATAAAATCGTAAGAAGAAATGTTACAAACCTATGACATTTGTCCTCAAGTATGGTTAAATATTCTGTTTATACAGTAAAGAAACTCAACATCCTGTTATTCGTTTACCGAAACATTATATTTAAGATATAGATGGTAAATATTCGAGTGTTAACTGTTCTATCATTAAGCTTTCTCTAAAACGCCGAAACTAATGATATTTACAGGACATAAGCAACAATGAATAAATGGATCGAAAAACGGGTCAGGCGCCCGAGAGTGTTAATAGGTCTGGCAGCAGCGGGAATAGGAGTATTCTTATTCTGGCCGTTGACTTATATTTCCCGGGTGTTACATGGCAAATATAATCCTCTAGAAAGCACTGTAAGTCAATTGGAACTCGGACCTGGAAGCAGCATCGAAAAGGCGACCTTTTTAATAACAGGATTGTTTGCTGCTGCTTTTACTCTCGGCTTGTACAGCTATTTCAAACAAAGAAACGAGAAACTGTTTGTTTCCGGTATTCTCTTTCTCATATTGATAGGAATTACAACCTGTATATTAGCTGTTATCCCGCCGATCAGTACAAACATAACAGGACTAATCCACACGAGCCTTATGGTAGTTATCATCAGCGCTTTCCCGTTTTCCTGTTTTTTCCTGGTACAGAAGTTTAAAAAAGAAGGCTGGCACGGGATTTTTATTTACACAATTATTGCCGGGATACTGGGCGGTGCCTTCGGGATAGGAGATATGTTCTTTCCCGAGTCTTTCTTCGGACTGGCGGAAAGACTGACAATAGCCAACGGCATGGTATGGTTCGGTGTTGTTGGAACAAATATTATCCGGCATGTGGTCAAAAAAGATTTCAGGAAGTAAGGACCGGTTTCACACCTGTTAACGGTCGATTTTCCCGCTTGCGGTTGCCGGGCACGTCATAGCCGCCGCTATTCACACCAGTTTTTGTCCGGTTTAGTCCAGGACAGGCGATTAAGCTGGGATGGTCTCAAAGGTCTTCGTCTTTACAAATGTCATAGTTTTTTAATATTTTCATCCACGATTTTATGACTTTTCGACAATGTGATTTATATGATTAACATTGCTGTATCCAGGTACATGTAATTCAACGCTTTTTCAGTCAATATGTCGGTTTTCATTCGGATTAATCTTGGAGAAATATTCTAACGGAGTAATAATGTCTGTATTTAACTCACTATCAAGGAGAGAGGTGATAGTCACATTCGGCGGAGTACTTCTGGCTATATTCCTCGGGGCTCTCGACCAGACAATTGTTGCTACCGCTTTACCCGATATCGTTGCTGAACTGGGAGGATTCACTCATTACACTCTGATTTCGACTTCATACATGATAAGTTCTACAGTCTTAATACCCATAACCGGCAGACTTACGGACATGTTTGGCCGCAAATGGTTTTATATCGGTGGTATCGCCATATTCATTCTCGGCTCCCTGCTTTCCGGCTTGAGCCATACATTTACACAACTTGTGTTATTTCGCGCCTTTCAGGGGATAGGCGCCGGAATAATGATTGCGAACGCTTTTGCGGTCATTGGTGATCTCTTTCCTCCCTCGGAGAGAGGAAAATACCAGGGATTTGTAAGTGCAATATTCGGTCTCGCTTCCGTGGTGGGACCTACCCTCGGCGGCTTTCTCACCGATACCATTTCATGGCACTGGATTTTCTATATCAATATTCCGCTTGGTATAGTGGTGATTGCACTCTTTGTATTATACTTCCCTGATTTAAGACCTGAAGCGAGGCGTCATAGAATAGACTACGCCGGGATGGTATTACTGGTCCTGACAACCGTTCCCCTTATGCTTGCCCTGACATGGGCTGGAGTCCAGTATCCCTGGGTATCACCGCAGATTATAGGCATGTCCGGATTTTCATTAGTTGCCGGAGTCGTTTTCTATTTTTTGGAACTCCGGTACCAGGAGCCGATATTGCCTTTAAATTATTTTACTGACAGGATTGTCTCCATCTCACTTGCCGTCACCTTTCTCACCGGATTCGGAATGTTCGGGGCTATTATCTTCATACCTCTCTATTTCCAGGGGGTCCTGGGTCTGTCAGCTACGGCCAGCGGAAGTTTTCTGACGCCCATGATGCTCGGGGTGGTAACCGGGAGTATTACTTCTGGTCAACTACTGGCAAGAACTGGCGGCCATTATAAGATACAGGGCATCGTAGGGATTACCATCATGGCGGTAGGCCTGGCACTGCTGAGCACGATGACAATCCAGACCAGCTATCTCACCGCTGTCATTTATATAGTCTTAACCGGTCTTGGCCTTGGGATTACATTCCCACTTTACAGCGTGGTTATACAAAACACTGTCCCCTATAAGGTAATGGGCGTGATGATTTCCTCCGTTCCCTTCTCTCGATTCATAGGTGGTACACTTGGATTAGCTGTCCTGGGTTCTCTAATGAGTACCCGTTTTGCTGCACATTTTATCGATCAATTGCCCGCGGGGATAAAGACACTTATTCCCATGGATACTCTCACGTCACTGGCGAATCATCCCCAGGCTTTAGTTAGTGCCCAGAACCAGGACGCATTGATGAAAACCCTCGCCCAGTTCGGTGGGGATACTTCCCAGATTTACAGCCAGATAATCGAAGCATTGCGTCAATCTCTGGTATACGCCCTCCACGAGATTTTTTTGATAAGCCTGGCAGTAACCGTGGCAGCTTTCGTGGTAAGCCTTTTCATTAGAGAAATTCCCCTTCGCCGGCAGCACGATGCTACCTGAATTTGTTTAACATGATTTGAACATTGGAGAAGCATTATGGAAAGCATTGAATCGTCACGAAGCAAGTTATGCCATAGTGATTCTCAAAAAGAGACTAGAAGAATATTTAGAGTCTGATTGTGAAATCCGTTATTGTTTGTTAAATTATTCCTCTTCGCTTAAAGTCTTCTTTAACATATTCTAAACCGAGTTTTACAAGAGTATCCTGGGTCGGAATACCATCTTTGTCCCATCCCTTAAACTGGTAATAATCATTAAGGAGTGCATGTTCGGACTCATAACCTCTAACTACATGCTGGCTGGACGGAAGAGTTTCATCTTCTCTTCTCATTCCTCTTCTTATATTGATAGCTCTGATCAAATTCCGGTTTCTCCGGGCTATTTCCCACAGTCCTGCTTCGCCAAGCTCTAAACCGGTTACGAGCGAGATCAAATGAGGTATGGTATGTATGTGGTATATCGCACCACTACCAAACTGGTTTCTGAACGAAGACATATATACGCACAACCCTGTACTGTCATCTATATTGTGCATTGTCTCGCTCCAGTCAGTGATGGAGCATGCAGCCTCGTTGGGTATATCTTCAGCTTTGTCCCATTCCATAAAATACCGCTTAAACTTCTCATCCGGGACAGCGACCCAGTTTTCTACAAATTTCTCTCTTTCTTCTCTGGTTGGAAGAGGACTAAAAGGAAAGGCTCCGTCTATCCCTGCAAGGGACAACTTTGCACCGGTAACAGTCATGAGGAAATGTACAGGCGACAACTCTTCTATACCCATGGTTGTCTGTTCTAACTTTTTTGTCGTATTCCGGTCAAATGCTTCCGCACCTTTCCCTATCTGACGTGCTGCTGAATAGACACCATTGGCTAAAATATCCCCGATTCCTTCACGGTTCGCAATAATATCGAGTAGATATAGATACTTTTCTTTGACTTCAGATGGCATTCCTGGAAAGTCATTCTCAGTCAATATCCCTGCTTCCAGAAGCTCAAGAGCGAACCTGATGACATCAGGTGTTGAAAATGAATCCAACCCATATTCTGACGCAATTGGGAATATAACATCTCCTAAACCTGACTCCTGAGAGTCCATCATCTGATAAATATCTTTAGCGGCACATTTGTAGGTGAGTTTTTGTCCGTTTTTCCCGGAAATTACTTGAGAACAATTTTTAGGACAACCGTAACAACTTATTTCCCGCTCGACCTTTGTTTCGGAAGATCTCGGGAACACACTTGCTAACCAGTCTTCCCAGGTACGATCATTGTAAGCTTTATTCCTTAACGTCAGGCATGTTTCGAACAGATCATCCGGTCTGGCTATATGTATATCACTTGTACCCCGGACTGCTATTGCCTTGAGTTTTTTATCCCCCATAATCACACCGACCATCCGCGCGGCACTTGAGTGACCATGATTAATGGAAGACATATAGACTCTGTTCTCACCGGCAAGTCCAATGGCAGCTACCTGGGCTTTATCCTGCCCCAGTTCTTCCCGGATTATCCTCGTTGTTTCCTGACTGCCTTTCCCCTTGAGATGAGCAGCATCACGTATTTCAATCTTATCATTATTGATCCACAGATAGACCAGGTCAGGAGATTTACCACGAATAATGATCCTGTCATATCCGGCGAATTTCAGTTCAGGACCCCAGAATCCACCCATAGTCGAGTGTGAAAACAGGTTTGTCTGCGGGCAAATGCTGTTAATGGACGTGCGATTTGCTCCAGGAAGAGGAGTTCCTGTTAATAGACCGGTGCTGAAAACCAGTACATTATCGGCAGAAAATGGCCCGATTTCAGGAAGGACTCTATCCCACAATATTCTTGCTGCGGTACCCTGTCCTCCCAGATGAAGCCCGGTCAATCGAGGATCCGTCTCAACTCTCTCGATACCATCGCTGGACAGATCAACCTCTAAATGTATCCCTGTTTCTCCGTATCTCATCCTGAAGGTATAATAAAACAGATAATTCCAGCAATTCAACAACTGGATATTTTGTGTCTTACAAGATGTTTCATCAGTTGTATTTTCTGCTAACGAATTATCTTTTTCTGTCTGAGAAAATATACCAGTTCCGGTACTATTTCTTCCGGCTTGCCCTCCAGCCGATTGTCCTCCTTTTCGGTCATGCCACCTGACATGATCAGTCTAATTCTTTCCGCTGCCGGCAGGTTGCTGTCCGGGGTAAAAAGCCTCTTCGGTCTCGGTTTACTTACTGAGAGTTGCACAGTTTGCGTCTTTGAACCGGCAGCACCTACTTCATCTAAAGATAAAGCAAGACCGGTTCTATCGTAATGTTCTATTTCTCGTTTTTGTGCCGCTCTAATAGCACCGACGCTGGGGTACCTGGGTTTATCAAGTAACGGGTCAACCGTCAACAGGCAAGGAAGGGTAACCTTTACGAATTCTCTATTAATCCCGTCAAGTCTTCTCTCAACCGTGAGTTCTTTCGCTTCGTCACTTACCCGTATGTCGATGACCCGTGAAATACATGGAATCCCCAGTTTGCTGGCGATTACGGGGCCTACCCAGCCATCGTTTGTATCGACTGCTCGAAACCCGCACAGGACAATATCGTAATTTAGCTGACTAATCGCCCTGGATAAGAGTACTCCGGTAGCGTAAGCGTCGGAATCTTCAAAACAGCGGTCATTTAACAGAAAAGCCCGGTCAGCACCGTAAGCAAAACATTCACGAAGTGACTTCTCTGCAGAAGGCAGCCCTGCAGAGAGAACGGTGACTTCCCCGGACTTACTTTTTTCCTTCCGGTTGGTTGCCCATTTTACCGCTGCAAGATCGCACGGATTAATTGTAAATGTCAGGTCACCGGTATCGATGTGCCTGCCATCATTGTCCACCCGAAGTGGTTTGACCGTATCCGGGACCTGCTTAATGCACACTACTATGTTCATCATCAAACACCGTGCTCAATCGGCACTTGCTTTCTCTGTCTCTTCCAGATAGCTTATCATTGCGGTGACTGTCTCTCGCCAGTCTCCGATTATTCCCATATCGGCCAGCTTAAAAATAGGGGCATTGCGGTCTTTATTGATCGCTATAATCACCTTTGAGTCTTTCATCCCCATCGTATGATATATCGATCCTGAAATACCTGCGGCCAGGTATAGTTTCGGAGCGACAACCACACCCGTTTGACCAATATGCTTGTCTTCCGAAACCCATCCGTTATCGGTCGCCACAAGTGACGCTCCGATACAACCTCCTAAAAGCTCTGCGAGTTTTTGGAGGACAGTAAAACCTTCAGGACCGCCGATACCTCTTCCCCCTGAAACTATAACCTCGGCCTGGTCAAGACGGACTGTTGTCAGGTCGGCCCTGGCGGTGCCGGTTACTCTCGCCCGTATTGTGGTCAGCCCGGGTTCCGGATTAACAGTGATAACCTCCGGTATCTTATCAGTCACCGGTATCGGGATGTCTGACACACCCGGACTCAGAGTTGCAATTTGAGGTTTTTTGGACGAGCATACTATTGTGGCCTGCAGCCTGTCGTTATAAACAGGTTTTGTCCCGATCAATAAGCCTTCGTCATTCACATCAAGATATATGCAGTCTGAGACCAGCCCTGTTTCAAGACGAGCAGCTAACCCGGCAGCTATGTCACTCCCGAAGGTTGTGGCGCCACATAACATGATGTCCGGTGATACTTCGCCCGTCAGACCGGAGAGTGCTTCGACATAAGCATCAGCAGTGCAGTCTCTTAAAGGCAGATCATTGATCGCATAGATCCGGTTGATACTAAGGCCGGCAAGACTGTCTGTCAGACCAGGCGTCTGTTCGGAGAAAATGACGACGCAAAGAACGGCACTCAGTTTATCGGCAATCTTGCATCCTTCAGATACCAGCTCGAGCGTTATCTCTTCGAGTTCATTATCTCTCTGTTCAGCCAGAATCCAGACTTCCTTTTTAACGTTCATAAATTACCCTTACACCGAGTACTTTTATTGTTATCGAGCCTGTACGGTGTTCCTGCCGGTCTTATAATGCCCTCCCCACTTTGGCACCTTCCCAGATTGAGTCGCGCAGCGTACGGGGAGAAACACATTGACCGGCAATATGGAGTTCTTTTACCTCTCCTTTAAGCGAGTAATACAACGCATCATCACTTTTTCCACTTGTAGCCACTACAACGGTATCGATCCCGTTTATCTCCCTCTCGGCATTAGTTAACGTATTAAATGCGGTCACTGTGGTCCCCTTAACTGCCCGTATATCGGTCAGTACCGATATCGTTACACCTTTGCTGAGGAGTCTGTAATAAATAAGTTCCAGCGTACCTTCTTCCAGGTGACTGCCGGCAAAGATAGCAGGTGTCAATACTTCAACATTTACTCCCCTCTCCGCCAGGAAATCGGCCGTGCATAGTGCCTGCATATGGTGCTGATAGTCCACGATTACCACGTTTTTTCCTGTTTTAACCGTTTCCTGGAGTACTTCCCGTGTATTGACCACATTACCGCCTTCGTTAATTAGTGATTCGGATGTTGTTGGCAGAGAGCCTGTGGTAATAACCACCGCATCGCAGTTCTTTTCCTTGACCGTTTCCTTGGTTACCTTAGCATTCAGATGTACATCGACATCAAGGGCTTTCATCTGGTACGTATAATATCGAACAACTTCAGCGTAATCTACCCTTCCGGGTGCCCTGGCTGCAATATTTAACTGTCCTCCCAGTTCGCCATCCTTTTCGTAGAGAGAGACCTTATGACCTCTCAGGGCGGCGACTCTCGCTGTTTCCAGCCCTGCCGCGCCTCCACCAACTACCATCACGCTTTTCTCTGTTGTTGCCGGTGATATCCCAAATGTTCCCTCCCTTCCGGCTTCAGGATTCACTACACAGGTGAGAGGTGTCATGCCTTCCCAGAGCGGTAACCAGCAGGCATCGTTACAGGCGATACACTTGCGGATGTCACTCTCACGTCCCGCTTTCGCTTTGTTAGGTAATTCCGGATCTGCGATGAGAGGTCTGGTCATGGCGGTCATATCCGCCAGGTTGTCCTTGAGTACACGTTCGGCAACAGCCGGGTCATTGATTCTACCTCCGGTAAACACAGGAAGGTTAACCACTTCTTTAATTCCTGCTGCCAGATAGACGAATGGGCCGAGTGGGAAAAACATGGGAGGTACGTGCATTGCCAGCGATGCTCCGGCGCCGACGTTAATATAGTCCAGGCCGCCGCCGGCTTCCAGGCGTGGAGCTATGTTTTTCATGTCGTCAAGTGTAATACCGCCGTCCATGAATTCGTCACCATCGAGCTTGATACCGACAACAAAATCGGTACCTACGGCCGCTCTGATAGCGTCAATTATCTCAAGTGGAAATCTCACACGTTTTTCAACGCTGCCACCATAGTCGTCTTCACGATGATTATAAAGCGGGCTCATGAACGAGGCTACCAGGAGACCCCATATAGCGCCGATTTCCACACCGTCGTATCCTGCCTCCCTGGCTATGGTGGCGGCTTTGGCATATGCGTTAATTGTATTATGAATTTCATCGATACTCATTTCGTGGGGCATTTGTTTTGGAAAAATGCCTTTCCTTGGTATTGCAGACGGGGCGAGAGATGCTCCTCCGATCATCCGTTCGCCGCCTCCCAGATTCCCCGGATGAAGGAACTGGGCTAATATTCGCGTTCCGTAGCTGTGAATCTCTTTCACGAATTGATTAAGACGCGGTATTGACCTTTCATCGAGTATAGGTGCGAACATACCTGAAGTGAGTTCACCTAGCGGGTGCGAGTGGATTAACAGGCCGGCACCTCCTTTAGCCCTGGTTTTGTAGTACTCCTGGAACCGGTCCTCGGGAAGCCTGTGAACGTGGGCGCACATGAGTATTCTGTTAGGTACGGTCATCGTACCGATAGTTAAAGGAGAAAATAGATTTTCGTATTGTGCCAATAGTTTTCTCCTCCGATATTCAGCCGCTAAAATTATTATGATTTCGGCATATCGAAAAATCTGCTGATCTTGCCAGCATTTTAATTTAAATCCGGGCTGTGGTGATTATTAATTGTCTTCTCGAGTACTATTAAGTCTTTTTTACGTATGTCTTGTTCGTGACGTTCGTCGCGAAACTGTTATAGAGGTCTATTACGGGTTTACCTTCCTCACCGCTGCTTTGCAGAGATTTCATCATCGAATCGGGATCTTTAAAAAACATTATTTTCATGTAGGTTGGCGAACCTTCCGATGTCTGCCAGATATTATATGATTCGCAACCATGCGATTCCCAGAATGGTTTAATTTTTTCTGTAGTGGCTTTAAGATAGTCGGACTGTTTTTCTTCGGGAACATCAAACAAAAATATCATTGCGGCAGTTGGATCTGTCATTGTTATACTTTCCTCCCTTTTTGGCTGCAGAATAAATTATGTTGCGGGAAATGTCAATAGCCAGATTGAATTGAAGGAGGTGACTGAATTTATATAACTGATTATATGATTATCCAATAGTCCAAGTGGAAAGAAATCTTTGAGTTATTTCCTGCCACCCTTCACCTATATTGATTCTTGTATTTGATTCCGAGCCTGATTAAGCTGTTCTATAAACATGTCGACATTTATAGGAGATATGACTATATTTAAACCTCTATCTCTCGTGATTTCTACAGTATTTGACGCTGATGTGGCGAACCTGATGCCGGTAAAGAAAAATGCTTTAATACCAGTTCTTGGTCTAACATCTCTGATTGTAGATAAAGGAATATTGAGAGCTAAAGGTCCACCACCAAGTACAATTCTGAGTTCATCGTTGTATATTTGAAATCGTCGAGGCAAGATCAGCCTGAACAGTATAATTTCAAAAAGTAATACCCCGAATAAAACCATACCTTCTTCAGTGTTTGCAGAAATTCTAATAATTCCAATAATTGTTGGCAGTGCAAGAATTCCACCGAACAGAAAGAGAATCCAGGTGTCATATTTTGGTCTGTCTTCGTAGATTAAAGTATTCATTGATTATGTTGAGATACACAGCAAGCTATCCCCTTGCGCCGGCCCCGGTATCCGTGGCTATTCAGAAACGGCTATGGGCTACTTACTTCTTGGGCGGACAACAAGAACAGGCTTTGTCGACTTCCGAATAACTTCATCGGCTACGCTTCCAAGTATAGCACGCTTGATACCGCCCCGCCCGTGTTCAGACATTACTATCAGGTCGACCTTTTCAGCTTTAGCCGTTTTTATTATTTGTTCAGCCGGAGTTCCCACTTTTACCTGATAGGTACATCGTATATGGTCACATTTTCCGGTCCGAGCCTTTCGCTGTAAGTATCTTGTCGCCTGTTCGAAGTGTCGTTTTTCCTCTTCGAGGGCAACTTCCATTGAAATTTTCGCGGCCTGGGGAGACTGTGTCGTTCCGAAGGTACCGCCTGCTACAGCCACGGGCCTGACAGCTTCGACAACCCTTAAGAGAATTATCTCCGAATTGAAATTATCTGCAATTTCATAGGCGTATAGGAGAGCACGTGAACTGAATCTTGAGCCGTCAAGAGGTACAAGGATGTTCTTAAACATAAATCATCTCCTTCAATGGAAAATTTGACTTTGCTTATTTTAATTGTCAATGAATGTAATAGTTATAAAAAGACATCATAAATAATTACAAAACTATGACATTTATAAATTGTAGATGTCATAGTTTTGTAATAATACGAGTTAGGATTTTATGACTATTTCACATGAATTTATTCAAAATGAACTGCGAAGATAAATATCTTAATGATAAATTTCGGAGAATCGATATGTTTAATAAAATTATGGTTTGCCTTGATGGATCAGAACTTGCGGAACAAATAATACCTTTCGGCGTTTCAATAGCAAAAATGAATGATGCTGAGATCATTCTCTTCAGGGCTGTTTCTGAATCGTCTACCCTGTCGCTGAATATACCCGGTTCTACCGGTGTTCCGGTGACTCCGACTAATATCGAAGCCAAACTAAAAAAAGACCTGGAAGAAGCTAAGGATTATCTTAATATTATGGTTAAATCTCTCGAAGAAGAAACAAACCTGAATGTCCAGGCAGTAACCGATTTAGGAATAGCGGGAGATTCAATTGTGGGCTACGCCGGTGAGAATTTTATCGATCTCATAACTATTTCAACGCATGGACGTGGCGGTCTTGAAAGAGCCACGTTCGGCAGCACAGCGGATTATGTGTTACGCAATACGGGCTTGCCGAACCTCATTATCAGGCCGAAATCCGAAATACAGAGAAAACCCGGAGTTGATAATAATCAGTTATTTAAGAGGATTCTTATTTGCCTGGACGGATCGCACCTATCCGAACAGATATTACCGTATGCAGTTTCTCAGGCAAAACTTTCCGGCAGTAAATTATTCCTTTTACGGGTTATCGACGCACCCGATACACAAATTACCTTGAATCCAAAGGCTACAACTCAAGTGGCAGAAAAGGAGAATGAATATTTTAAAAATGAAGAAGATGAAGCGAATAAGTATTTAGACAATTTTTCCGATTCTTTTCAAAAAGCCGGTCTTGACACCGAAAAGGTAGTGATGCATGGTAAAAAGGTCGGTGAAGCGATCGTTGATTTTGCACATAACAATGCCGTTAGCCTGATCACAATGTCTACCCATGGCCAGGGCGGGTGGAAACGTGCCCGGTTCGGCAGCGTGGCAGACCACGTGATACGCAACTCAAGATTACCGATACTGGTTATTAAACCGAAAGAACATATTAAATAACTCGCAGCACAACCCAACAATCCTGTAAGGTCGAAACGATTGATAGATGTACCCGGTATGTCGCGGAGTTTAAGAAAAGGTCCATATTAATATGGCATTGCTGTCGGCGATATACATCCGATTTCGTCGAATTCATTGAGAAACCAAATGATAGCCGGTCGAAATAACGCTCCAATATGCTTGTCCTCCACCGCTGGTGGCGGGTAATCGATTGTGGTAAAATAAGCCACTCTATTCCAGAATCGAATAAACCTGGTAGGACCGGTCGCACGAAATGGTCGAGGATAAGCAGAAAGAAATACCGGATATCATACGGTATATCAACCGCAGGAACATCATAATAGCCCTGATATGGGCCGCCATCATCGCCGTGTTAGTTTTATTAAGCGGCTACAGCTATCTTCTTTTCCATAGTGTTGCCGAGGTCTTCAGTATCGTTATCGCTTTCGCAATATTTACACTTGTGTGGAATTCGCGGCATATCATAGGTAGTCATTACCTGCTGTTTATTGGTATATCATATTTGTTTATCGGCGGCATAGATTTTATCCATACACTGGCATATGAGGGTATGGGGGTATTCCCCGGTGAAAATGCTAACCTTCCCACTCAACTATGGATAGGGGCACGATATCTTCAAAGCCTTTCTTTGCTAATCGCCCCTGTTTTCATCCGCCGGAAAATGAATCCCTGGCTTGTTCTTACCAGTTGGTGCGTTGTCACTGCTTTACTTCTAGCCAGCATTTTCTACTGGAAAATATTCCCGGACGCGTTTCTTGAGGGCACCGGACTTACTTCTTTCAAAATAATAAGCGAATACGTAATCTCATTAATGCTGGCAGTTGCTGTCTGGCTTCTTATCAAAAATCGCAGTGAGTTCAGTGAAAAGGTATTACGATTTATTGTCGCTTCGATAGTAGTCACTATTCTTTCGGAAGTGTCTTTCACATTATATATCGACACCTATGGCATATTAAATATGACGGGTCATGTACTGAAGATAATTGCATTTTACCTGTTGTATAAAGCCATAGTGGAAACGGGTATTAAAAGACCTTACGATCTACTTTTCCGGAATCTGAAACAGAGTGAGGAGAAATATCATAACCTGTTCAGCATGATGACGGAAGCTTTTGCCCTGCATGAAATTATTCTCGATGAATCCGGACAGCCATGTGACTATCGGTTCATCGAGGTAAACAAAGCTTTTGAGGAGATGACGGGGCTTTCAAGTATCGAAGGTAAAACAGCCAGAGAGATCATTCCTGAAATCGAACCATATTGGATCGAAGTATACGGTAAAGTGGCGTTGAGTGGAGAATCGGCAAATTTTGAAAATTTCAGTTCACCGCTGCGTAAATGGTATCAGGTTTATTCATATTCTCCGGAGAGAGGAAGATTCGTCACTTTATTCCGGGATATCACGGAACAGAAGGAAGCCGGAGAAATAATAAACGCCTTATCAAAGTTTCCCGCTGAAAATCCGAATCCCGTGATGCGTATTTCTCCCAAAGGTACCATCATTTACGCAAACGCAGCCAGCAAAACGTTGCTTGATTTCTGGGGTACGGGAGAAGGCCAGCCTTTGCCGGATGAATACCGGAAACTGGTCGGTGAAGTTCTCGATTCCGATGCCAGACGTGGAATTGAAGTCGAGTGTGGCGAACGAATATTTTATCTTTCTTTTACGCCGATCAAGCAGGAAGGATATGTAAATATATATGGTAATAACATAACGGGACGTAAGCGTGCTGAAACCACTGTTGAAGAAGAGAGAGACAGATTGCTCGCCTTTATAAACAGCATATCTGACGAAGTGTGGGTTGCCGATAAAGAAGGAAATTTTGTCCTTGAAAACGAAGCTGCGCTCCAGGAGTTCGGTATGTCATTCTCCGGAGAACTAAGTGTAGTAGGAATGGCTGAAAACCTGGAGGTGTATTACGCGGATGGAAGCCCACGCCCTGCGGAAGAAGCGCCACCGCTGCGGGCTTTGAGAGGAGAGATTGTTAAAAACGAAGAGGAGATCATACGTACACCTTCAACTAATGAGCTTCGATATCGCCTGGTAAGCTCCTCTCCGGTAAGACACCGGGAAGGCAATATAATAGGTTCGGTCTCCGTGGTTCGAGATATCACCGAAATAAAAAGTATGGAAAAAGAACTGCTGGAAAGTCAGAAGGACCTGCGGCGTGCCCAGGAGGTAGCTCAAGTTGGAAATTGGAGAATCGATGTACAGGAAAATAAGATGGTATGGTCGGATGAGACCTATAATATATTTAACATTCCCGCCGGAACGCCTGTGGACTATGAATCATTTCTCAACAACGTCTATCCGGATGACCGTGAATTCGTTGATAATGCCTGGAATGCCGCATTGCTGGACGTAGAATATAACATCGAGCACCGCATAAACGCAGGCGACGAGGTGAAATGGGTACGAGAGATAGCAGAACTCGAGTTCGATGATGAGGGTATGCTGAAGGGCGGATTCGGTACCGTCCAGGATATCACTGAAATAAAGAAAGCTGAACAGCTAAAGGACGAGTTTATCGGGCTTGTCTCCCACGAGCTCCGCACACCTCTTACTATAATAATCGGTTCCGTCAAATCTGCAATGACTCAGGGTATTTCCACCGAAGATATGTATGAATTGCTGCGTAATGCTTCTGAAGGAGCTGAATCACTGGCTGCTATACTCGAAAATATGCTGGAACTGTCTCGTTACCAGGCAGACCGTCTAAAACTCGAAATCAATCTGGTCAATATTCCTGACTTGGCTGTCAGAATAATAAATCGATTAAAAGGCCAGCAAGTAACCCAGAGGTTTTTAACGGTGTTCTCTCCTGATATTCCATACATAGAGGCCGACCGCATGAGAATCGAGAGGATACTCGTTAATCTACTGGAAAACGCGGTTAAATATTCTCCTTCTTCGAGTGAAATTTCGATTTCCTGCAGACTGGATGATGACTTTGTGATAACTGAAATTACTGACCAGGGGGAAGGAATCTCTTCTGAGGACCAGGAAAAATTGTTCGAACCATTTCATCGATTTGGGGCATCGGCAATACGGACCGGCGGCGTCGGGCTGGGTTTGATAGTGTGTAAAAGACTGGTTGAAGCACACGAAGGCTGGATTAAAGTGAATTCTATTGCCGGGAAAGGCAGCACATTTTACTTCGCCGTTCCCATTCATCAGGCGGATACAGCGGAGTGAATCTGTCCTTAATACTGAAAACTGTAGATATATCGGTACGACCAGTCTTTGTTGGATTATTTACCTGTCCAACAGCCTGTTTATCATCATTGCCAGATCATCAGGGTCAAATGGTTTCATGATAAAATAATCAGCTCCATGTTTTATAATATCGTTTTGAACTGCCGCACTGGCGCTGATGGCTATTACCGGTATTGTCGAAAATGACCTTAATTGCTTGATTACTTCGAAACCATCCATATCAGGCATCAGAATATCCAGGAGCATCAGGTCAGGTTTTTCGCTACTAGCCAATTCAAGAGCTTCCTGACCGGAAGTTGTTGTTAAAACATTAAATCCTCTGAGCTTAAGACCTATCTCTATGAATCTGAGTACCTTCGGTTCATCATCGACTACGAGTATGTGCCGCTGTTCGTTTTTCATTATTAAATGTAAGCACAATCGCTCCATGTTGATACGATTAAGCCAGTCATTATTCGGTAAAGGATTTCCGGTTCAAATGACGTATATCATATTAAAGCTTTCAATATATAAAAGGTATAAAAGTTGATGGAAAGAAATTACAAATAGATAACATTTACTAAAGTACCCTTTTTGATGCATAATGAATTATAAACAGTAACACAAAGTTATATTGTTGAATAGTTGACAACCAGAACAATTCAGCAATATATTAAGATGCTACTGATAATCAGGAATGACAAATGGTAAAACAATTCCGTGTTCTTATCGTTGATGACGAAGTTCGTATAATCAAGTTTCTCGAAGTTAAGCTCAAAGCTTCAGGATACGAAGTATTGACTGCTAATGAAGGTCAAGCAGCTATTGAACTGGTGCAAACCCAGGAACCTGACCTTGTGGTGCTTGACATTGTTATGCCCGGACTCGATGGTTTCGAAACTCTCAAGCAGATACGGGCTGTTTCGGGAGTGCCCGTTATCATCCTGAGCGCGAGAGACAAGAGTACTGATAAAATACTAGGACTGGAACTGGGCGCTGATGATTACCTGGCAAAACCTTTCAATCCTGATGAACTTGTAGCACGTATAGAGACGGTCAAGCGACGCCTGGTACCGGATGAAAATCGTATGGTATATGATGATTTTTCTGTTGGTAACCTGAAAATTGATTTTAAAAAGCGAATTGTGATGGTGGAAGATAATGAGATCCACCTCACTCGTATTGAGTGGCTACTGCTCAGTGAGCTTGCTCAGAACGCAGGTAATCTTTTACTTTACGAGGACCTGCTGGCCCGTATCTGGGGTCCGGAATACAGAAATGATATTCAGATATTACGGACCTGGATAAGCAGGTTGAGAAACAAAATTGAAAAAGATCCTAAAAACTCGGCTATCATTAAAACCGTACCAAAGACCGGTTATATGATAGAAGATTATATTTCATAAACCGGTCTCTAGCATCACCCCATTTTAAAACTGTCACTTTTTTGTAACTTTTTCCGCTTCCATTTTATGACTTTTAGATTATTATCCTGCTAAATTCTATTATCACGCATTTTACCTGCTTAATAAGGGGATAAGGGAATGTTAGTTAAGGATAGTAACAAGTCTGTTGAAAATACTTCTGACGAATTATTAAAAAACAGGAAAGGCAGCTTCTCTTTGGAATGTGACGGTATCGTCACCCTGGCGAAGGAAGAAGGGCCTTTCTATAAATCGGGATCACCCGAGCGTAACGTCATTGCCGGACCCGGCACACCCGGAAAGAAACTTATTGTCGAAGGCTATGTCTTTAATAAGGATTGTCAGCCGATGGAATTGGTCTGGCTGGATTTCTGGCAGGCTGACGGAAACGGACAATACGATAACAGCGGATATAATCTGCGGGGACACCAGTATACCGATGAGTCCGGACGCTACCGCCTTGAAACAGTTCGTCCGGTAGAATACGGACCTCGCACTGCTCATATACATGTAAAAGTGCAGGCGAGTAAAAATTCTCCGGTTCTTACGACACAGCTATTTCTTCCGGAAGAAAGAAGAAATGAAACAGATTCGATATACGATAGCGCCCTGGAGATGAGTGTTATTGATACCGGTGACCGTCAAATTGCCACGTTCAATTTTGTGCTGGACACTGATTGACAGGAATATGCGACTAATTGGAGAAAGTATCAGTATGGAATCCAGGAAAGAGAACAGCTACTTAACCACAACCGATTTTCCTTTACAACATGCCATCGAAAAAGTAGCCGGGTTTTTATTCAAGTCGGTTAATAGTAAAGAAAGCGAGTGCCAGCCAGTTACACTGACTGGAATGTCATTTGTACTGGGCACTAGTCCTGAACTGGTCAATGAATCTCTTGTTTCTCTCAAGGAACTGGGCGCGATTAAACTGGAGCGCAGACGCATAGTTATTAGAGACCAGGAATTGCTGCAGACTATTGCGGTATGCGATTGATTAGCAAAGTCAAAAGGATGGTACATGATCATGCAACTTACATATGATACAAAACGAGTTATTTCTGATGAAATTGATAAGGAGCCTGTTTTCATGCAAGAAGATGAGCTTATAGCGCAATGCCCTGGATGTAAAACGATAGAAACGATTTACTTCTCGAACGGGGAGCTTGTTTCAACGCGTAAGTTCTATAGTGATGATACCCTTATTTATCACAAGTGCGGTTCGAGTGAATCTTGCCGCCTTTATCGAACTGTGTAAGGAGGGCAAAATGGTTGATACAGTCATTTTACGAGAGAGAACAACCCTCGATCCGACACAAAAAAAGGATAAACGGTCCAGGATATATGTATTACTATCTGTGATTCCGGGAAGCGTTGAATATGCGGTTGAACTGATACGTGATATTCCAGGAGTTACAACAGTCGATGCGCTTGAAGGTGATCCCAACCTGTTGTTAATGATTGAAGGCAAAGACCGCCTCCAACTGGCAGATTGTCTGATAAAAGCTCTTTCTGCACCGGGGGACATTATCGAAGATCTGGATTTGCTGATTCCCAGTGAACAATGTAATACACGAAAATTCGGATGAAGAACAGGAGGTATATTATGGCAGTATCGGGAAAATATGGCACGGTATCCATCTCAAACATACCGGACGATGAACCTGTTTTTATACTGCGGGCCCAGGACCAACTGGCAAATACGGCGATTGATATATACCGCTTGCTGGCAGCTTCCCACGGTTGTCAGATCGCAGATTCGGTCCAGAAGGAAGTTGAAGTATTTCAACGATGGCCCGGTAATAAAAAACTCCCTGACTAGACCTGTATAAAGGAGAAACAGATGCTTAATTTACATGCTACTACAAAACTACCTGCTGAAGATGTCATGAAAAAAGCAATCGGATTTTTCGGACCCGGTGGCTACAACCTGGAGATTAAGGCGCAGGAAGACGGATATGCTTACTTTCAAGGTGGTGGCGGTGGTGTGGAAGTGTCTATTAACACTGAAGATAATAAGACATCAGTAGACATGATAACAAGAGAGTGGGAATACCAGGTAAAACAATTTGCCAGAGAGATAAAATAGACTTCCGAGACCTGGAACGAATATCAACGGAAAAGAAAGGAGTAAGATAATGGCAGAACAAGTGTGTCCCGTATGCCGGTGTGTTATTACGGAAGATGGCTATGAACTGGAAGGTATAATGTACTGCTGTGAACCCTGTGCTACCGGTGGTCAGTGTGTGTGCGGCTGCTGCGATGTTGCGGATGAAGGTGAAGACCAGCAGTAAAAAACTCAACCTAACTTAATATTTGAGACTATCAGTAAATAATCTTGATTAGACCGAAAGGTTCGATTAATAGTTATCCAATAATCGGGCCTTGTTTCTTCACAATCGCATTTTTAAAATGGTCAATAAGTTCCTACAGCCGGCTCTTCTTCGGGATGTAATCCTTTCCATTTTTCGAGAAGCTGTTCCTTGCTTTCCTGGTGGTCGGGATCAGGCTGGCAGGCATCGACCGGACAAATTTCGGCACACTGCGAAGAGCTATAAGCTCCAACGCACTCCGTACACTTATCGGGATCTATAACATATGTGATTTCTCCTTCGCTGATAGCATTATTTGGACAAGTAGGTTCACAGGCTCCACAAAAAATACAGTCCTCAATGATATGATATGCCATTATCATTCCCTCCACTAAATTATCTTATCTAACCGTAATAAGTGCTTTCTTCTAATCGTAATCCTGATATACAGTTACCGGGATAGCGTGTAACACTACCGGGGGCCAGAAGAAAAACCATATAACCGGTAGTCGGCATTTAAAAAACCGTTGGTATATACGATAATTAATTATAATTACCGATCGATGAAATAGTCATAAAATACCAAAAGGAATTATTACAGAACTATTACGTTTTACATTAAAAACAAAGACTCAAAGATCAACGATACAGAACTCTTATTCAAGCCTGTATCATGTTGAATATATCAAATAAACGATCCTGGCAGTTTTTCAGAATATCAATGATCATTTCTTTAATTTCAAATGTCATAATAATGTAATATTTAGCGCTTTCATTTTATGACTATTACACAGGTATACATCTAGAATTGAAGCTAAAGCGCTCTCTTGGGATGTTTCAGTTTTTCAAATAATCAGATGGATGTACTTGCTGTGAAAGCGAATACGGTCTGGAAGTGGTGGAATATCAGGCGGAACTGGCTCAGTAAACGATTGGAATCTGCCGGCTTGAAAGTAAAACCTCTGATGTACGATGAACTATCAGAAGATGAACGGGGAATTATCTACGATTTCTGGTTTACCGGCCAGTTTAAAAATCGGTTTTACAAAGCCAAATAAGTTCAAACAGGAGGTTTTATTATTGATAATTGGTGGCTACGCACAAGGTACAGCGGTAAATGAAGATAGACATTACAACAAACTGTGCCGATGATGCAGATTACGCTGCCTGGGTAAAAGCCGGATACCCCATCGAGAAATAACAATTTATACTTAAACAGCTTTGTACTAAAACACTTTACATTAAAATCAATGCGGGAGAACTTGTTTATGAAGGATGAGAGAATTTCATATCACGAGTCGGTACGTCGAGTATACGACAGGATTAAAACAGACGGTATGAATAATATCTGGGACAGGTATGAAGCCCAGGGAATGGGAGGAAATCCTGACCAGCGTTGCACTTTTTGTATGGGAGGTGTTCGGTGCGACCTGTGTTCCAACGGACCTTGCCGGGCGGATGTTGCCAGAGATAAGAGGGGTGTTTGCGGTATCACCGGCGATGGCATGGCAATGCGTATGATGCTTCTCAGGAATGTATTAGGTGCATCAACATATCATTATCACACTGAGCAGACTATCAAGACTCTTCGAGCCACGGCTGATGGTAAAACACCGTTCGAGATAACTGAAGAGGACAGGCTGCAAAAGTTTACCCGGCAGTTGGGCATTACTCCACAAAACAACTTGATGGACACAGCTCTCGCTTTGTGCGATTTCGTCCAGGCTGATTTCTCCAGGCCGGCTGATGAACCAAGCCTGGTAACAGAAGCGCTGGCTCCCGAGGAACGTAAGCAAGTCTGGAAGAACATGGATATTTTCCCGGGTGGTATATACGGGGAAATGATGAGAGCAACAAGCTCGTGTCTTACGAACGTAGATGGTTATTACGTCAGCCTGGCACTTAAAGCAATGAGAATGAGTATAGCTATGGCTTATCAGAGTCAACTGGTAAACGAATTCTGCCAGGATATTCTTTTCGGTATACCAAAACCGCACCGGATGCGTGTTGACCTGGGAGTCCTCGATCCTGACTATGTGAACGTTCTGCCCAACGGTCATGAACCATTCCTGGGATTTGCTATGGTCCAGCTTGCCAGAAATCCTGAATGGCAGGAAAAAGCCCTCGCAGAAGGTGCCAAAGGTTTGCGGATTATCGCGAACATCGAAACCGGCCAGGAGATGATTCAACGGTGGGAAATGGATGACGCCTTGTATGGTTTTACCGGTAACTGGATAATGCAGGAAGCGGTCCTTGCAACCGGCTGTGTCGATGTGTTCGCCTGTGATATGAACTGCTCGATGCCTGTTGACCCGGCTTACGCTTCAAAGTATAACGTAAAGCTGGTCCCGGTTAGTGACCTGGTGGCTTTCGAAGGTATCAAAGAGAGGATAAACTATATACCAGAAAAGGCTGAAGAACAGGCGGCTGAGCTGTTACAGATGGCGATTGATAATTTTAAACAACGTCGTATGAATGTTATCCCGGTAACCGGTCTGCCGACGAATGAAGCAGTAGTTGGATTTTCTTCCGAAAGTATTATTGACGCTCTGGGAGGTACTCTGGAACCGCTCATACAGGCAATAAAGGAGGGAACAATACGAGGCGTTATTGGTCTTGTCTCCTGTACGACACTCAGAGACACGGGGCAGGACGTGCACAGTGTAAGGATGGCGAAAGAATTAATTCAGCGTGATTTGCTCGTCCTGTCCATGGGCTGCGGTAACGAAGCAATGCAGGTGGCGGGTCTATGTCGCCCTGAAGCAAGCGAATTAGCGGGAGACGGTCTTAAGGGATTATGCCGGACTCTCGCTATACCACCGGTATTGAGTTACGGGACGTGTACCGACACGGGCCGGATTGCTGATCTACTGGCTGCTATTTCCGGAGCATTGGGTAATGTCCCCATTCCCGACCTTCCGGTTGCTGCTGTCGCTCCTGAGTACATGGAACAAAAGGCGACTATCGATGCTGTCTTTGCTCTGGCGTTCGGGCTTTACACCTATGTAAATCCTGTTCCTACTGTCACCGGTGCACCGAACCTGGTCAAACTGTTGACAGACGATTGCAGGTCCATAACAGGTGGTCAACTGGATGTAGAGACAGATCCCGTCAAAGCTGCCGATAACATACTCGCCAGTATTGAATCTAAAAGAGAAAAACTGGGTATCCAGGCAAAGATACTTAAATAAGCGTGATATTATTGTTAAAACAGGCAGTCCAGGCTATAAAGCGCTGGAAAGCTGACAAAAATAAAAATAAGGAGAACGAAAAATGAAACCATTCACGGATCTATACCAGACAGCAGACTGGAAAAATGAAAAACATGTTCCGGTAATCGAGTGCCCGGATAAGGTAAAAGCAAATGAAGTGTTCGAGGTACAGGTCAGCCTGGGAAAGGAAATAGCTCATCCTAATACTACCGAACATCATATTCGCTGGATTTCCCTGTATTTCTTACCGGAAATCGATAAGTTTCCCTATCAGATAGGGCGCTTTGAATTTACCGCACATGGCGAGTCGACTGAAGGACCGGACACCAGTTCGGTATATACTCATCATAGAGTGAGTACCTTCATGAAAACTGCCAAGGCGGGAACACTTTATGCTACAGCCTTGTGTAATATTCACGGTCTCTGGCAGTATGAAAAAGAAATAACAGTCTCATAATTCAGAAAAACACGTAATAACAATCAATCGACTGGTATAATAATCATGTACCGGAAACTGTAATAAGGGCAAATGTTGTGCTAAAAACAGAAACATTGTCATTGACAACAACGTATGCATTGTACGCTGATAAACTCCGGGATGCTCTGGACCTGGGAGAAAGTCCGATCGCTGCGAAGATAATCCGGGAACGCCCTGAACAATTGAAACCAATACGTCATAAAGCTACTGTTTGTATGATGATGCAGAGTGCACGTAGAGGAAATTCATACTACTGCTCCGGATCAGATATCTTGTGTGGAGCCAGAGATAATCTCGGGATTGGTAAATCACCGTTATACAAGATGCAAAACCTTGTTTTAAGCAGAGAAAAGCTGTTTGAATCGAGAGTTGCTGCTCGAACGGCACTGGACCTGGGGAAAACCTGTGCGCCTGACGTTGGACACTATTTGCTTGTTGCTCCCCTTGACAAATTTGATACTGTTCCCGATGTTGTTATCATCACCGGAGTTCCGGCGCAGATCAGTCGTATTCTGTATATCGATGCATTTGAAACCGGTGAATTTAATGTGGAATTCATAGAACCTTTATGTACGGGAGTTATATCCGTCCCCATCACTACCGGCAAGATTGGTCTGAGTGTCATGGATGTAGCGTGCCGAATACTCGGTAAATTCAGAGCGGAAGAAATGGTAATCGGTATTCCGTATGAACGACTTGGGAAAATTGTAAAAAATATTGAACGAAGTAGCGCCGGGACTGCAAAATTAAGTACTTTGTTCAGAATGGCTGCGAGTCTTCTCCAGAGGGGATGCCGGATTTAGTGCCTCACCAGGATCAGGATACCGATCAAGAAGATGACTGCAGATACAGCCTTTTTGAATATGTTGTCGGGTATCTTTTCAAGCAGTCTCCGCCCTGCGATTGTCCCTGTAA
>CAZBQL010000026.1:0-37498 GCA_964493985.1 uncultured Dehalococcoidales bacterium | reverse complement strand
ATTGAGAATAACTCTGACTGACGCAATAGTCTCCCGATACTATCTGCACAATTAGTCTTGTGGGGTGACTTGAAGGAGGTGGCTGGATAATCAGGGTCGTGGTTGATTCCATGCCCGGTTCCAGGTCGATAGCGCTGCTTTTTTGAGCATCCCATATCTGGTCATTCCCGGCATCGAAGCCAGCATATACATATGTATTACAGGCTGTAGCCGATCCCAGATTGGTTATTGTTACGTTTAACTCACCATAATATGTCTTATTTACCACGTACCACTCATGAGCGATGACAGGCGTGGGTATCATTGGGAAAATATATGCGGACTCGCTCCTGTAAACCTCGGGGACTTCTCCTATTCCCCAACCGGAATTAGTAGTCTCGATGTAAAAGTATTTTCCTCCATCATATTCCCAGTATGTACCGTGAAGAGTATCTCCACCCAATACTCCCACCGCACAGTGGTCGGATAACTCTATCAGGACAACACTGTATCCCATGCTGCGCAATATCGATGCCAGTAATATCGAAGTATCTTCGCAATCTCCACCTTTATTGTAAAGTGTTTCTACAGGATATCTTGGATACTCATCATATGCTGAAGTTACCGAATCATTCGTGTACTCAAGATTCTGAACGAATGCGGTAGCGAACTCAACGGTTTGAAATTCATCATAACCTTTCGATTCCGATGCCTGTTTTATCTTGGTACTCAGGATATTTATATATTCATCATCATATGGATGTGTTATATACACTGAATAGTCCATTGTCGGGGCTCGCGGGATTGATCTATACGTTTCATATACGGACCGTGGGATATCCAGCTTCCATGCCCAGTCGCTGTTGCCGTATACCCAGGTATATTTAACTGTGACTATCTCCTCGGACAGCGTTACTTCACTAATTTCTTCAGGTAGTTCAAGTGCATTTTCTACATCTGGAGATGACGTTCCAGGGGGTGAAGGAGATTGAGACATTGCCCGTGATGGTGATGTTTCATCATTGATGGAAATAGAAGTATCCGGGATTGAAGACGGGACAGAATCATCATACAGACCGGGGAAAAGGTAAGGAGAAAAGTAATAAATGAAAAAACCCAGAGCCCCAACAAGTAGTAACAGGACAAGTTGCCCTCTTAAACTATGGCCTTTAATGTTCTTAACATCTTGGGAAGTCAAATTAAGGTACCTGTATCAAACCAATCCTGCCATTATTACCTATTCGGAATTGAGAAACCTGCTAACCGGGTAGTGCCCGCGTAATCTGGATTGTATATTTAGTCTCATCCTTATTATCGACATGATGGTAAAGTGTACCGGATGACTACACTTCAAGCATATACTCGTTCATCCAGTCCTCGATGATATCAGGAGTAAATTCAGCATCATCTTTAAAGGATGAATATTGTGGAATATCAACTTTCTTTTCCTTGAAATATCGATGATAACCACACTGCAAGCAGTCTTCGTAATATCCTTCCTCATCTTGAAGTAAATTCAGGTCTCCTGAACATCTTGGACATCCTTTTAGTATCCACCTGGTCATGATTTCCCCTCAAAATTATAGTCAGATAAGTAGAAATTAACACATAAGAATAAAGCGAGGGATAAAGAATATAAATATCGTGTAAAATATTCATAAATTTTTCATAATCAATTTCTGTATAGAGTTGTACCACTCTGCTTAATGCCTTTAAGAGTGATATATACATCAATACTTGTCGTTCTCTAAACTTGACATATTTCCAACCTGACGATAGACTATACACACTCAATCGATACAAGCATGAGTGAGTCAAAATACCTACTAGCTTCTGTGAGGATGTGATATGGCTTTTACTAAAGACATTGTAGAAAGGGCGTGGACTCTGGCACAGGGTCAATGCCAATGCGAACGAAGCTTTCATGAACATGGAGGCAGATGCCCAAAGAAACTGGTCTGGGAAGATCGCGGTAACCATGATAAACCGACCGGATGGGAGGCTCATAGTAAAAGTAGTGCGTATCGTGGACTTAGCGACTGCGAGATTCTCTGTCTTGAGTGCTTCGATTCCATCTGGTGAATGATATGACGGAAACTCACACTTGAAACGAATCCAATTCACAGGATTTGTTTATTGGTCATCACCCAAGATACGGGATACAGGCAATTCAACACCTGGACTCCTCTATCAAGGCACTCCTCGAGATGAAAATACTGCTGTCGATAAAGAGAGCGTTAAGGCGAAAGGCATTCTTAAAGCTTTGAATTGATAGAACGAGGGGGAGTTTTCAACTCCCCCTTTTGTACAAAAGCGATACTAGTATTATTTTATGTAAAATAATACTACTGGTATTTCCGGGCTATGTCACCAGGTACGATGAAGTGGGCACCCATCATCGCCATCATCCGGTCTTCGCTTTTTTCGCAGACTTTCTTCAGGTCCAGGAGGACTTTCCCTGCTACCGTCTCATCCCAGAACCAGTCGGATATTTTCTTACTCGATACTCCTGATTGTCCCGGCTGAGCGGTTATTCCCTCCACGTAGTATGATTTCAAGTCTTCGACGGCAAACTTGAGTGTATACGGAAGTGATATGTCGTCCCTGGGATTGTCGGGTTCTTCGCCCTTGATGAATGCATAAACAAAATTACCCAACTTCTCAATATCTATCCCACTCACGCCTACTGTGGTACGGTTTCTCTTGCTTACCGCCATATCATACCAGGAACGCATACCTGCAATTTCCGTGTTGAACGCTTTTTGCCGGCTGTCCGGTTCATCCATTTCTTGATAGTAATTCGAATAATTAACCGGACAGGCGAGAACAACTTCTATATCCGATTCCGGTTCATCATCCGGGAAATCCTCCAGTACAGGTCCCGATGGTCTGTCGAACAGGTCTAGTAAATCCAACAATACTCTCCGTTGAAATTCGGGATTATCCGGGGAGCCCAGCGGGTGACCAAGTTCGAACGGAACCCACAAAGCCCTGGGAGGTTTTATCTTCTCGGTATGCGGTCGGACCAGGCTGATACCGGCTGTCGGAATTCCCTGTTCCTCAATGAAATGGGCTATCGCGCCGACGGCGCTGGTACAGCCAGGTCATACCGGTGTTAAAACCACGGCATCTACCTTGTCTTTCTTCAACAGACCTGCAACTTCCTTCATCGGTGCTTCAAAGTCAGAGCCTTGATGAGCGCTGCTGACCGAATAATGAAAATCTGCCAGACTCCCGATTATTCTCTCGTCGAGTAATTCTCTCAACCTGTCGATTGGAAAAACGACATTACAGTCTCGTTGAAATCCGCTGCGGTCGAAACTCGCCGCGCCGTGGGACATGACCAGATCGCCGGCACTGATATTACCCGGAATGACCCTGTAAAAATCATCGGGACTAATGGTGAATGGTCGGTCACTTCTACAGTGTACTCCGGAAGTCGTGACTATCGCCACCCGTCTTTCGTTCAACGGAGGTCCGCTGATAAAGGGATTTGAATCGAATTCAGGACATGGTAAACTGAGAAGCAGTTCTTGTTCTCTCTCGCTGAGTTTTTCAAGCCTGACCATATGTCATCCTCCTGTTTCTTGAATACAACCGTATCTCAACCAGTGTGCCGCTATTCAGCTTCACGGTCAAAATCCGTTCATTGTTATTATCCTGATTAACCTCTGTTATTACGGCTTGATAAGTACCTTCATATCCTTGCCTGCAAGCAGGTCATGGAATGCATCGTTGATTTCCTCGATCGGCCTGATGGAGATAAGCGGCTCAAGGTCGAGTTTGTTCAGGAGATTTACCGACCTCGGGAAACTGTACGGTGAAATAAACACACCCTTGATAGTCAGTTCCTTACCGTACATCTCCGAAGGAGGAACGCCCACCTCGGCACCAACCGGATACATTGCCGCCCAAACGACAGTTGCACATTTTCCGGCGAGTTCGATGCACTGCCTGGCAACAGCCAATTTCCCACTGGCGTCGATTACACGGTCGAATCCTCTGTCCTCGGTCAGCTTCATTGAAATTTCTTCCAGGTTTTCATTCAGAGGATCAACAGTTACCGTTGCGCCAAGCTGTTCTGCCAGTTTCCGGCGGCTTTCCACCGGCTCGGACATCAGGATCTTGGCAGCACCGGCAATTCTCGCCACTTCGAGTACCAGCATGCCTATGGGACCGCCGCCCATAATAGCCAGTGTGCAACCAGGGTATATATCCGCTATATCAACCGTATGGACAGCGACCGTAACCGGTTCCAGCAATGCGCCTACCTCAAGGCTTACATCATCCGGAAGCTTGTATATGGCATTGGCATGATACATCGCATATTCAGCATAACCACCGGTTGCCGGTATCACCCTCTCGCAGAAGTGCTCCATCTTGTTCCGGCAATAGTAGCAGGTACCGCAAGGGCTCCGGAAGTTCATACCAACCCTGTCACCTACTTCGATTCCCTGGACATTAGAACCTACTGCTACGACAGTACCTGATGCTTCATGGCCACCGATCCTCGGCCCTATATTCATCATGCCTCCCGGTGGTCTCTTGAACTGGGGAGGTCTG
This sequence comes from uncultured Dehalococcoidales bacterium, assembly GCA_964493985.1. GTDB lineage: Bacteria > Chloroflexota > Dehalococcoidia > Dehalococcoidales > UBA2162 > MGML01. The sequence continues at coordinate 32,956 of CAZBQL010000026.1, read as the reverse complement.
GATGTGTACTCGGGGTCAAGACTGTGTAACTCGCTGCCGCAGATACCGCAATAGGCTATTTTTACCTTTACCCTGTCTGGTCCCGGTTCTCCCGGTTCGGGAACATCCTGGACTTCCAGGCCGCCGCCTTCTTTCATTACAGCCGCTTTCATTGCTTAAATACCTCCAATAATATTTCTATTTATTTCACCAGCTTATTTCCAGGGCATTACAACGCCCTTGATGTAACCGGGTGTCCTGCCAAGATTGTCATTAAACGCTTCATTCATCTCATCCAGAGTATAAGTATGAGTAACAAGTTTATCCATCGGGAAAATGTTCTTTTCTATCGCCCAGAGGGCACGGGTCAGTTCGCTCTGGAAGTCGGTAGACATTCCGATACCCTGGGGACTGTAAATGATCGGAGATTTGATCCAGGACTGAAGTTCATACGTATCCGGTGCCTGGTGCCAGCCTACGGCTATTATCTTGCCGCGGTTGGTTTTCAGGACATCGCCGACCATTTTCATCGTCGGCGGGTGGCCTACCACCTCGATGGATATGTCCACGCCCCTGCCACCTGTTAACTCCATGACTTTTTCGACGACATTTTCTTTGTTCGGATTAATGGTAACGGTAGCACCCAGTTCTTTAGCCAGGTCGAGTCTCCAGTCCTCGAGGTCGGCAACGATATATTCTTTCAGGAGGGGGCTGGCAACCGCAGCGATAACCCCTAATCCCATAAATCCGGCACCCGCCTGGAATATCGTGTCACCAAACTCAGGCTGAGTTGTCCTGGCAATCGAGGTAAGACACATCATCGGTTCGCCTATTGCATGTTCGATAGGAATTCCATCGGGAATTTTTCCTACGATCGTTCCGTGTCCACGCAGAGTTTTGTCATATGGCGAGCAAACTTCATATTCAGCAAAAGCCCCACCACCGAAAATTCCGGTAACTCTATCTCCCACATTAAATTCCTTTACGTTTTTACCGACTTCGACAACGGTACCGGCAGGTTCGTGACCTACCCTTCTCGGCAGCGGCATACGTTTCTTGACGTCCTCGCTGTAGGAATTCAGGTATCCTGCCATGTCACTGGTACATACGCCGCAGGCCTCAATTTTTACCAGCATCTGGTCGTCATTGATCTTGGGAGTTTCAATTTCCCTGATCTCGATTTTCTTGGTGTCAACGATAAACGCTGCTCTCATAAAATCCCTCCTTTTATCACATTTATAGACATTTAATAATCGGACTGCCTGTAATATATGATTTACCGTTTGTATTGTCAAATCAGCAGGTATTGTTTACGGGCTAATATCACGGTATAATCACTTACGGTCAGAAACAATCCCGGGGTACAAGCCGCCCTTTCGCTCCCGTGACCGTCATACATTCAACACTGACCGGCATCATCAAGTGCCGAATTTTTCCTGCGTATTCAGATATCCCGTCGGTGTGCCTGTTTTCCGGAGTATGGTACATGTGTTATCTCCGCATGCCCGGAATGCTGTAAGTGTATGAACAAAAGATTTTAGGTTTGATTATTGTAAATGATCAGTTATGTCAAATATGTGCTGAAATGGTCGCGACCATATATCAGGAAATACAGGATTCACCTGGGCCTACTGTTCTTCCTTGTCCTGATATCCGTGGGATTAAGCCTTGTACAGGTGAATTTCGTCCAGCGCAGTATCGACGCAGTAACGGTGAAGGACTGGTCTTTACTGGTACAGATACTGTTATTTTTTATCGGCCTATCCGCCCTGAAGATAATTCATGGCTATATCTACGGGCATTTTACTAATTATGTAAGCGTTAATATGGAGAAAGACGCCAGGCAGGATTATACGCAGGCGGTGCTGAACAGCCGGATGGCGGATATCACGAGGGAGACCAGCGGTGACCTGATTACAAGGCACAACGATGACATACCCATCGCCCTTGGATTTATAAGAGAAGTGTATTCCAATTTCCTCCTGAATCCCCTGATGGCTGTTGGGGCTTTTATCTACCTGTGTTTTTACCACTGGCAGTTGAGCTTGCTCGTATTCCTGCCTGTGCCGATAATAGCTTTTCTCCTTAACCATGTCTCAACAAGGGCATCACGCATATACCGGGAAATCATGAAATCGAAAGGAGAATTCGCCGAAGAGATCTACGATATCTCCCACGGAACGGAAACGATTAAAGCCTACAACATGCAGCACCATAAGCTGAAACAGGTTGGCAGAGTCCTCGGAGATATATACAAGAAAGAACACAGGTATAACCGTATAGACATTGTCGCCATGGTGCTGATAATGGGATTATCATATTTGCCGTACATCACAGCCCTGATATACGGTGGCTTCCTGGTCATGAATGGCGAACTGGCGGTTTCTATCCTTTTTGCCTACTATATGCTGATAGAAAAAGTGGAAATTCCGACAAAATTTATCTTTTCTTCGATGCACTCGGTGAAAAACTCCTTCCAGTCAATGAAGCGACTGGATACAATTCTGAACGCTGAACCTGAACGACAAAACGGGCAGGAATTTTCGACGACCGGTAGTCAACCTCCGCTTCATTTCGAAAACGTTGATTTCAGCTATGAACCGGGTGATAAAGTACTGGATAGTGTAAACCTGACTTTACCTCCGGGTAAATGTATCGGTATTGCCGGTGACAGCGGGGCAGGCAAAACCACGGTAGTGGAACTCATCTGCGGGTTTTACCAGCCGGGCAAAGGAAACCTGTCGGTATTCAGTCATGATATTAACGACTGGGAACTGGCTGCCTTGCGGTCAAACATAGCTTATGTGTCGCAGGATAGCCATCTTCTGCCGGTAACACTGTTTGAAAATATCCGGTACAGTCGGCTGGACGCTTCGCGAGAAAAGGTATATACAGTTACCAGAAAAGCCGGATTATCGGAATTTATCGATAGTTTGCCTTCCGGACTCGATACGGTCTTGACCGAAAACGGCGCTAACCTGTCGGGCGGACAGAGACAGCGTATATCACTGGCGAGAGCTTACCTGAGAGAAGCGGCTATCTATATTTTCGATGAGCCAACCGCATCTCTGGACCCGGTCACCGTCAATCTGGTCATGGACAGTATCCGCGAACTCATCGGTGAAAAATCGGTAATCATAGTATCTCACGATTCGGCAATCTTGGAATTGTGCGATGAAATCTACCTGTTGAGAGAAGGTATGGTTATCGAAAAAGGCTCTCCGGAAGAAATTTCGACCAGCAGGAACTATCGCGAACTTTTCAGGATAGAGGATGGGTGGTAAGTGAAAGATTCTATTTTACTGATACTCGAACCTCTGAATCGTATAAAGTTGCCGAAGTTTAAGCGGGTATACTGGTTTTCGCTTATCGTCGGTTCGCTGATGTTCCCGTTGATGCAGATGTTCCTCAGCCTGACCCAGAAAAACCTGGTGAACGCCATCGAGTTCGATAATTCGGAATATATGCTGAACGTATATCTATTCTCCGGTTTGATACTGTTCCTGGTCGGGATTATCCATCCGTTGAGCATGTTTTTAATGCAAAAGTCGGTTTATACCTTCATGCGGCAGTTCCGTTCACATGCAGTGAAGCAATTGCTTTCATTTCCCCTGGCATTCTTCGAGAATACGCATACCGGCGACCTTATCAACCGGATCAACGTAGATCTGGAGAAATTCACTTCCCTGTATAATTCTGTACTCGCCCGGTTTTTTACAGCGATATTCTACGGGTTGATTTCTATTATCGTCATGTCTTTCCTTAGCTGGCAGTTATCTCTTGTAATCATATTCCTGGCAGCAATAGAGACCTATGCGATGGCGAAGATTTCGGTAAAGATGAGGGTCAACACCGAGATCATCCGGGAGGAGACGGGTAAAGCCAATGAACTATTTTTCGACCTGTTGAAGAATCTCAGGTTCATACGAATGTCTTCCATCAGCTCTATCCTGCTCGGAAAATATCGGGACATAAACAAGGATATTGTCGATGTTAGTATCAAGCGAAATAAGACGATTCTAAAAATGAATGCAGTATCGGATTTCTTCGAAGCATTCAACCTTATAGGTGTTTTGTCTGTCGGGATTATCATGTATTTCAACGACTTCATTGATTTAGGTTCGGTGTTTGCTTTTCTAATTCTGCAGGACGGTGTAACCTACATGACCTTTTACCTGAGAGATACGCTTGGATGGCTTCAACAGCACCTGGTTAGTATCCGGCGTGTTTTCGATATCCTCGACCGGGAGGTTGAAAGGAATTCCGTATCAACGGATAGATCTATCGATATCATCCCTGATGGCCTGATAATATGTAATAATTTGACCTTCACTTATAAAGATCGGCAGGAAAAAGTCCTAGACGATCTATCCTGCCGTATCCCGCCGGGAAAGGTGACCGTGATTACCGGTCCATCCGGAGAAGGAAAATCGACGTTGGTCAAACTGCTCCTGGGTTTATATCGGCAGGAAGCAGGGAGTATACGCATTGGCGATTTTGACTACTCACGGTTGACTTTAGAATCCATACGCGACTATTTTTCCTACGTGCCACAGTCAGCCCACCTGTTTTACGACACTATCGAGAATAATATCAGGTGCGGCAACGAGACCGCTTCCATTGACGAAGTAATTCAAGCAGCGAAGCTTGCCGAAGCTCATGAATTCATCATGGAGAAACCGGACGCATACCAGACCCTGGTCCAGGAACACGGCACTAACTTTTCCGGCGGTGAAAAACAGCGAATAGCCATCGCCCGGGCAATCCTGAAAAATACGCCGGTAATAATACTGGATGAAGCGACCAGCGCTGTTGACTCGAATACGGAATCACGTATCCACGATTATCTCAGGATTCAGGCTGACAAAGGGAAAACGGTAGTGATAATCACTCACCGTGAATCAGCTTTGCGTATATCCGACAACACCATCAATATTGTACGGTAAACAAGGTATTATCGAGTAAAAAACTCATCCCGGAGGTTATTGACATTGGGTGTACCGGTCATTAGAATTCTACATACATTCATAAAATAGCTTGTCGGGATCTATGGTGTCCTGAAATACAAAGGAGGTAATAATGGATCTTGGATTAAAAGATAAGGTAGCCCTGGTAACCGGCGCAGGCAGCCAGATTGGTTTCGGCAGGGCGATAGCCGTGACCCTGGCTAAAGAAGGCTGTCACATCGTGTCTGCCGATATGGACATTGAAGGGGCGAAAAAAACCGCCGAAGAAGTAAAAGGACTGGGTGTCAAAGCTATCGCCGTGAAGGTGGATATCAGCAAGAATGACGAAGTACAGGAGATGGTAAAGGCGTCGATAGCGGAGTTCGGTAAGATAGATATCCTGGTCAATAACGCCGGTACTCCCGGAGGAGGCGCCCCGAATACTGAAGAACAGTGGGATATCACGGTAAATGTAAATTTCAAGGGGACATGGTATGTTACCAATGCGGTAGCCCCTTATATGGTCGAACAGAAAAGCGGCAAGATAGTTAACTTCTCTTCTGCCGTATCCCGCAGTGGTATCGGCGGTCTTTACGCCGCCGCCAAGGAAGCGGTTATTGGCCTGACCAAAGCCTGGGCAAGACAATTCGGACCACAGGGAATCAACGTGAACGCAATAGCCCCCGGAATGGGAGACACCAACTTCCAGGTGCTGGCGCACGCTACTTCCGAGCAGAAACAGATGTATATCAACACCGTACCGATGAGGAGGCTTACATCGCAGCAGGATATAGCTAATACTGTTACCTTCCTCGTCTCCGATATTTCTAGCGACATCACAGGCCAGACGATCGAGGTTGATGGTGGCGATTTTATGATTTAATCAGTTTACGGATTATTATTTCTGAAGGAGGAAATAATGGATTACGGTTTACAGGACAAGGTAGCGGTAGTCACCGGAGCCGGCAGCCAGATAGGATTCGGCAAGGCGATAGCGTTGACACTGGCAAAAGAAGGCTGCAGCGTGGTCGCCTGCGATATCGACCTTGAAGGTGCGGAAAAAACGGCTGCTGAGATAGAAGCTTCCGGTGGAAAGGCAATGGCAATGAAGACGGATGTAACGAAGGAAAATGAAGTCCAGGGCCTGGTAAAAGCCGCTATCGAGAAATATGGGAAGATAGATATCATGGTGGCAAACGCCGGACATGCCTTCGCCGCCGGTCCGTTCGCCGACCAGAAAGAAGAAGACTGGGACAAGGATATTGCCCTGAATCTCAAAGGCGTCATGCTCTGCGCAAAGGCGGCATTACCAAATATGCTCGAACGGAAATACGGCAAGATAATAGCCACTTCCTCGGGCGCAGCCAAGCGGGGTGGTCCCGGAGTCGAAGCCTACGGCGCTGCCAAGGCAGGAGTCGGTGGGTTCTGCAAGAGTCTTGCTCTGTCCGTAGCCGCCCAGGGTATTAACGTCAACTGCATAGCCCCCGCTATCGCAGTGACCAACTTTATCGGCGGAAAGATGAACCCGGGCGTCGAGAGAATGATAGAGGAAATCCCCCAGAAAAGGGCAACTGTTCCCCAGGACGTCGCAAACCTGGTTGCTTTCCTGGCGTCCGACGTATCGTCTCATATCACCGCCCAGATGATAAGTGTCGACGGCGGCTCAACGACAACACAATAACTGGATATAGTAAACCAATAGGAGAGAAAAATGACACTGGAAGAACTGGAAAAACGTCTCATCTACCTGGAAGACCTCCAGGCTATCAGGGATATGCATCACGAGTACCTTTTCCGGCTTAATAACAAGCAGTGGGATGATATTATTGATTCTTTTACCGAGGACGGTTCCGCCAACATCGGCCACCACGGGTTGCGCCAGGGAAAAGCGGAGGTGGCTAGGTTGTTCAAGGAACGTATCTCCCAGATGAATGTCGGAGGAGAAATAAGAGACGCCCACAATGCCATCGATCCGGTGATCGAGCTTGATGGTAACAAGGCAAAAGGTCACTGGCTGATGTACATATTCCTTACTGAACCTGATACTGGCAATGTACGTTTCACTCAGGGCCGTCACGACTGCGAATATGAAAAGATCGACGGCAAATGGTATTTCAAGTCAGTCAAATACACCCGTCCCTGGCCACCTAACAAAGATACTATGCCAAAGGATTAACAGGTTGCCTGTTCGTACCTGATCTTAATGAAAACCGATTGAGAAATTTCTACACTCATGTCAGTATCCCGATGGTTGTTCATTAAGGAGAATAACATTGATTGAAAAACACCAATTACAAAAAGAACTTTCGTTTGAACAATTTCCTCTATCATCCAAGTACGACATCGACTGGCTGAATGAGAATGAGATGGGCCCTTGCTCCGTCTGGCTTGCTGAATATCTTTCAGAAAAAGTTGACCTGAAACCGGGAATGCGTATTCTTGATTTAGGTTGTGGGAAAGCAGCAAGTTCCGTGTTTCTAGCAAAGGAATTTGGTGTGCAAGTATGGGCAACTGATTTGTGGATAGATGCGTCAGATAATTGGAAACGAATCAAAGAATCAGGTCTCGATAGTCTAGTATATCCCATACATGCAGAAGCTCACGACCTCCCTTTTGCATTTGATTTCTTTGATGTAATTGTCAGTTTGGATGCGTACCATTATTTCGGCACAGAAGAAATGTATTTGTCTGATATTACCCGATACTTAAAACCACATGGAAAAATCGGCATAGTAGTCCCCGGGGTAATAAACGAATTCGAAAGTGTTATTCCAGAAAAACTTAAACCGTATTGGGAGCCATACCTGTTTACCCATCATACTCCTGAATGGTGGAGTCAGCTTTGGAAGAGATCGGGTATCGTTACAATTGAAGTAACTGATACAATGCCAAATGGATACCATGTGTGGCTGAAATGGGATAAAACCCTCAAAGAAGCTGGGATTTTGAAAAGAAATGGCGACGTTGAGTTACTTGAAGCGGATGGTGGCAATTTTACATTTACACGTATTGTTGCTCGGAAAGACTGACTCATTAACAGTAAAGTTAAAAGGTATTCCGTAGAAATAGGCATCACCGGACAATAATACCGATGAAATTTTGCATTAAGTAATTTCTAGCCTATGCAAATTATCAGTCTACGTTATCTGGTCGTTGATAAAGCCGAGGTCCGAAGCCAGCATATAAGCATGATTATTGATATGAGATCGGTCTCCCGGTTCCGTTAACCGCTCCCATGCCAGGCGGTAATTTTCCCGTAATGACCTGTCGCGGTTCATATCAAGACAGTACAACTCTATGGCATCGAGAAGGTCTTTGCAGAAAATATTAACGTCGAAAAGCAGCCTTAGTTCATCATCCGACTGAATGACTGACAGGTATTTCTGTTTCTCCTGGGTATCGGAGAATTCGATTCTCAGCATCCTGTTATCGCCCGTTTTAAAACTCCCGGGGAAAGATCTATGAATATGACCGTTTCCCAGTATATAGTAAAGGAATCCTCCCGCCATGGCGTATTTTTCGTCGACCTTGCCAAGATAGGTCCTGATGAATCCCACCGACCGTTTCGCCTGGTTCGCTCTTGAAGAATCGCCGGAGAGTAAGATACCCAGCAGGTCGATATGATTGAAAAGCAATATGATTATGGCTTTCCATGTATTACCGTTTTTTCCTGAATTATCAATAACCCCAGATATGATCCGTTCTAACGGCTCTTTGATATCTGCCCTTGGATCAGTGCCTGATGTATGATCATTAAAGTGATAATCGTTGCCAGCCATAATTTATTTCTCCACAATCGATGTTAATTATATATGACCAGCAACATCATGGGTAGTAAGAAAACAGTATTTCCGGTATACAAAAAGTCCCTTAAACAAGTTATTCACTACAAGTTGGACATTTCCCGCTTTAAGATAGTGAAAATACTGCCGATGGCAGGATGCATGATTTTGTGATAGTTAAAACCCGTAAGCGATTCTTCGGGATATCGATAAATCGAGGTATTGAGAAAACCTGTAGAGAAATGAATCTCTCATTTAAGTTTATGCCTGATGCTGCCAAAAGAAGTCTTGAAATGAGGGTTGTTTTTTCATCGTTTTTTGTGGGTCAACAGTACTACGCTTCTTCCAGGTGGACATGTTCGCCAACCATTGGATTCCCGCACACCGGACAGCTGGCAACCAGGGGTTCGTTGCACTTTAGGCAGACTCCCGGCTCTTTTTGTTCGTACAGGCATTTCTGGCAGACATATTTGATATTTTCCATATGTCACCTCCGTTTAACCAAACAGGATCATCTCGTTTTACTCACCTAGTGAAGATGAAATCATTCGTGCCTGTTATGTATTATCTTTCGGATTGTTCTGAATTAGACTATCCACCACCCTGCGGATATTCTGTTCCGGGGTTGCACCGAGTATCGAGTCTACCTGCTGTCCATTGGTAAAGAATATCTGCATCGGTATACTCATTATCTGGTATTTCACTGCTGTTTTCTGGTTTTCATCAACATTAAGCTTGCAGAACTTAAACTTCCCATCGTACTCTTCAGCAAGTTTATCGTATATCGGAGTAACCATTCTGCATGGTCCGCACCAGGGCGCCCAGAAATCAACCTCCGTAGGTATATCCGACCGTATAACTTCGTCTTCAAAATTCTGGTCTGTGACTTCTATTACTTTGCTCATATATTCTCCTTTCAATTATACTTTCGCTACTTCACAACATTTCGATACAGTCTGTACCGACTCCGGTACATTCACGCCAGAGACAACTGGAACGATGCAGTATTAACAGAAGAAATTGTAAAGCGACGGAAATACCAACAAGACTTGGTGGACTGAACCAAGATCGTATCTGCTGTAATCCAAAATAGACGCTTACGAGAATATCCTATTTCTCGCAGGTTTCTTTTTTATCTGCTGAAACTAAATTAAAATTATCAGATACGTCTAAGGGCAATATGCTTTTTGAATTACTGTGAGTGTTGCAGAGTGGGTAAATGTACCATTTATCGTCGGTACCGTCAGCTTTCTGCACATGGGCGCCAACCAGGTCTATCTTCATACATCCCTTGGCCGGACAAAACTCAGGCCTTCTCTGTCCACTGAAATTCTCCCAATGATTCAGCCACGAGCCGCAAGCCCCTGGTGTTTGAGACATTTCGTTGATATTCTTCAGTTTCATCAGCGACACCTCCTGTGATTTCCTCACTTGGAATTATACTCCTGCACAGAATAATGTCAACCATACCCCTGTAGGGTATACATCCATGTCACTATGCATTTCTGGAAAGATTATTTGCTCCATTTTTTTAAAGTGAGATAGTGAGTGACTTATAAATAATAAGATCTCTATCTGCCTGCTGCAGACTCCTGGTAGAGGTCGTTTGCACTTGTATGAAAAGGTGGAATGATGGTATCCTAACACTTGGCAGGAGATAGCGTTTTTACGTGTCTTTTCTCTTTTTTTTATGGTGTGAGTTAATGCATCTGTATAATAGTAATATATTTATTCGCCATATATCGGATGCTACACAGAAGGAGGTACGCATTGAGTGATCAGACCTTCGCTTCCGATGCCCCCGGTAAAAAGATGTTCATGCTTGGAAATGAAGCAATAGCCAGAGGTGCAATAGAAGCCGGTGTCCAGTTTACCGCCGCCTATCCCGGCACACCGTCAAGTGAGGTGACCGAGACCCTGGCGGAACTTGCCAAAGAAGTAGACATGTATGTAGAGTGGTCGGTCAACGAGAAGGTTGCCTTTGAGGGCGCTCTGGCTGGCTCCATCTGTGGATTACGCTCGCTGGCCTGTATGAAGCACGTCGGTGTCAACGTCGCCCACGATCCCATAATGACCGCCGGTTATATCGGCGCTAAGGGAGGTCTTGTCCTCCTCTCCGCTGAAGACCCGTGGATGTGGAGTTCACAGAATGAACAGGACAACCGCTACATCGCCGAACAAGCGCATATTCCCGTCCTTGAACCGTCATCGATCCAGGAAGCAAAGGACATGATGGCCGATGCATTCCGCCTTTCCGAGGAATTTAAGCAACTTTTCATCCTGAGAACGGTCACGAGGATCAATCACGGTCGGAGTGACGTTACCCTCGGAGTGATAAACAAAGAACGCAGAACAGGAAAGTTCGAGAAAAACCGGCAGTGGCTTAATTACACCCCCGCCGAAGCCAGGTTGAATAAGCCGAAAATGCTGGAAAGACTCGAAAAGATAAAAGAAGCCACGAATACAATGCCCTACAACAGGCTGGAAGCGGTCAACGGCGCGAAACTCGGTATCATTGCCTGTGGCCTGTCTTACAGCTATACGAAGGAAGCACTCAACTGGATGGGGCTTGCTGACAAAGTATCGGTACTGAAAATCGGAACTCCCTACCCTCTGCCTGAAAAACTGGTCAGGGAAATGCTGAACTCGCACGATGAAGTGCTGGTCGCCGAGGAGCTCGAACCGTTCGTCGAAACCCACGTAAAGGCAATTGCCGGAGAAGACAACATAATGGTCAGGATACACGGTAAGGATGTCCTGCCTAATATAGGAGAACTCTCCACCAGGAAAATAAGCGAAGCGATCTCCGAGATAACAGGTGAAAAGCTTCCCGCTGATTTTAAGAAGATAGATGACCTGATCAAGGATACCGCTTCGCTCCTGCCATGGCGACCGCCTGCCCTGTGTTCCGGCTGTCCGCACCGGGCGTCGCATTACGCGATAAACGTCGCGGCAAAGAAAGTGGCCAGAGATTACGGCAAGGATGTCCTTCCAATCTATCCCGGTGATATCGGCTGCTACAACCTGGCCTACAACCCGCCGCAGGAAGCGGTCGATACCACCATCTGCATGGGAGCAAGTTTCGGCATAGCCAACGGACTGTCGCACATCGTGGATGTCCCGATCGTAGCCCACATGGGAGACTCGACATTCTTCCACAGCGGTATCGCACCGATGGTAAACGCTGTGTATAACAAGGCAAATATCACCATGGTGATAATGGACAACTCCGCTACGGCAATGACCGGTTTCCAGCCCCACCCCGGGACCGGTCAGACTGCTACCGGCGACGAAGCCCCTGTCGTCAAGATAGAAGATGTCGCCAGGGCTTGCGGAGTGAATTTCGTTGAAATAGTCGATCCTTTCGACCTGAAAAACGCCGCAGATGTCTTTGAAAAAGCCATCAGGTTCGAAGGCCCTTCAGTCGTGGTTTCGAGAAGACTATGCGCTATGATAGAGCAGCGACAGAAACGTGCTCGTGGTGAGAAGATAGTTCCTTACTCCGTCGATCCTGAAAAATGCAATGACAAATGCAACGCCTGCATAGAACTTCTCGGCTGTCCGGCGCTTATTAAAGAAGGAACCAAGACGGTAGTGGACATCACGCTGTGCAACGGCTGCGGAGTCTGCGCCCAGATATGCCCGTACAAGGCAATAACGCAGGAGTAGCAAGAATGACGAATGAATTCAATATCGTAATTGCCGGAGTTGGCGGACAGGGCGTAATCCTGATGTCGGAACTGCTGGGAAACGCCGCCGTCGCTGATGGCTTGAATGTCAGGGGTTCGGAAGTACTCGGTATGGCAGTGAGGGGAGGTTCGGTCTCCAGCACTATCAGGCTGGGAGACGAAGCCCTGGCACCGCTGGCGCCGGCAGGAAAAGCCGATGTGCTGGTAGGCATGGAACCGGCGGAGACATTAAGGAATATTGGTAATATCTCCGAAAAAACGCTGGTGATAATGAATATGGAAAAGGTTATACCGTTCACGGTTTCATCGCTGGGAAGTTCGTATCCTGAACTGGATACCATCCTGAAGAATATTCACAAGGCTACTGAGAAAATAATCCAGCTTAACGCGACGAAGATAGCCGTGGAAGCCGGAAGCACCCAGTCGGCAAACGTCGTTATGCTGGGAGCCCTGTTCGGTCAGGGACAGCTTCCGATAAAGATAGAGACGGTGAAAAAAGAGATAACAGCACGGTTCAACGAAAGAGTCGCCCCGATAAATATCAAGGCGTTCGACCTTGGGTATGCAGAGGTACAGAAAGCACTTGCGTAATTTTTTTACACCCTGTCACCCCTGATGGGATGTCATCCCGAGGACGACTAACAATAAGCTGTCATCCAGAGGACGACGAAGGAGGACGAAGGATCTCGTTGCATTACGGGAAAATATCAACTTATAGATATAAACAGGGATTGATCAATGCTGAGACGGGATTCTTCGCTGCGCTCAGAATGACACAGCACTCTGTTTTCGAAGGAATGAAAGAATTAATATAATCGGAAAAGATGGATCGTGTTAATAGAGGAACGTAACCTATGAAAGTAACGGATATGCTGGCCGAAAACGCCGTGAACTACCCGGACGAAACGGCGCTGATTGAACTGAGACCGGACAGCAATATACGTAAAGAGATAACCTGGAAAGAGTTCGATGAAGCAGCGAACCGGGTAGCCAACGTGCTAATTTCCAGGGGTATAAAAAAGGATGACAAGGTAATTCTCTGGATGATGAACTGCCTGGAGTGGCTTGAGATTTACTTCGGTATACTCCGGACAGGCGCCTGGGCAGTGCCGTTGAACTTCCGATTCACCGGCGACGATCTCAAATACTGCGCCGATATCGCCCAAGCGAAGATAATGTTCCTCGGAAAGGAATTCGTAGAAAGAGTGGGAGCTGTTAAATCAAAGCTTACCACGATCGATGAATTCATCTGTGTGGGCGAAAACACCCCCGAAGGAATGAAAAGCCTTGATGAATTCCTGAAAGACGCGTCCGCCGGACCGCCGGATATCGTTATGGCTGATGATGACCCGTGCGGACTTTACTTCACCTCCGGAACGACCGGTTCGCCGAAACCGATTCTCCTAACCCACAATAATCTTTCTTTCGCAGCAGAAGCGGAAAATGTCCACCACCGGTTAAAGCACGAGGACAATTTCGTCCTGATACCACCGCTGTACCACACCGGCGCCAAGATACACTGGTTCGGTAGCTTAGTCGTCGGAGGGAAAGCCACCTTGTTACCCGAAATGAGCAGCAAGAACCTGCTTGAAACAGTGCACCGCGAGAGGGGAACGGTCGTTTTCCTGCTGGTGCCCTGGGCACAGGATATGCTTGGAGCGCTGGACAGGGGTGAACTGAAGATAGAGGACTACGACCTCAGTTGCTGGCGATTGCTGCACATGGGCGCTCAGCCGATACCGCCCAGTGTCGTCAGACACTGGAAGGAATACTTCCCTGACATGGAATACGACACCACCTACGGCTTGAGCGAATCTACCGGGCCCGGCTGTGTCCACCTCGGCATGGAGAACGAACGTAAGGTAGGCGCTATCGGCAAAGCCGGTTATAACTGGGAGATACGGGTAATCGGTGAAGATGGCAAGGACGTTCCGCAGGGTGAGGTTGGCGAGCTGATAGTCAGGGGCGGCGGCGTAATGAAAGAATATTATAAGAATCCGGAACAGACCGCCGCGACACTCATAGACGAATGGCTCCACACCGGCGATATGGCAAGGATAGACGAAGAAGGGTTCATCTACCTCGTGGACAGGAAGAAGGACATTGTCATCACCGGAGGAGAAAATATCTTTCCGGTGGAAGTAGAGAACGTCATTCTCAGGATTCCGAAAGTATACGACTGCGCAGTCATCGGCATTCCCGATGAAAGACTGGGAGAGCTGGTCACCGCGGTTATCGATCCCCAACCGGGTGAAACGATAACCGAAGAAGAGATAATACAGTTCTGCGTGGATAACCTGCCACGCTACAAACGACCCCGCAAGATCATCTTCGACAAAATCCCCCGCAATCCCACCGGCAAGATAGAAAAGCCCAAGATCAGGGAAAAACACGCCGGATACAAAGAAAGTTTCAAGCTGTAACTTTGTACGATTAAAGAGGAAATTTTTTCTTCATCCCTTCAAATTCATATCCGGTCTTACATGCAATTGTTTCAATTTGAACAAACGCATCACTTGTATTATTCTTATGGAAATGTGAGAGGAGATAGAGCTGATGAAAGATTTTAAGGGAAAAGTCGCATTTATTACCGGCGGAGCTTCCGGCGCCGGGCTCGGCCAGGCTAAAGTATTTTCCGAAGCTGGCTGTAAGATAGTAATCGCGGATATCCGCCGGGACCACCTGGATGAAGCGAAGGCATACTTTAAGGACAAGAATGCGGAGATCCACACCATTCAACTGGATATCACAGACCGCAAAGCTTACGCAGAAGCGGCTGACGAGGTGGAGAAAGTCTTCGGCGGACCTCCACAGTTGCTGTTCAACACCGCCGGAGTGAACACATTCGGCCCGGTCGAAGCATCCACTTTCGAGGACTTCGACTGGGTAATTGGGGTCTGCCTGGGTGGTGTCATCAACGGCATGGTAACCTTCGTTCCCAGAATGATACAGGCCGGTAAAGGCGGTCATATCACCACGGTGTCTTCGTGGGGAGGTTTCATGGGGTTCGCCAATACCGCCCCGTATGCCTGCGCTAAAGCCGCCGTTAACAACCTGATGGAAAGCTACTACATGGGACTTAAGCCTTACGGTATCGGCGTGTCCTGTCTCTGTCCTATAGGAATAAACTCGAATATTCACGAGTCCACTCTCACCCGGCCGGACCATCTGAAAGCTACCGGTTATAACGTTACAAAAGAAACGATGCAGTTCGAGTACGACGCCTTTTACAGCACCGGTATCAACCCGGTCGACCTGGCGAAGAAAGTAAAAAAAGGCATTGAGAATGAGGTGCTGTATATATTCCAGTTCGATAATCCCGAACAGATGTTGAAAGATAACAACGAACGTGTTATCAATCTTTCATCACCCGAAGGAATCAAGAGGATGGAAGAACAGGCAAAGAAACGTATGGAGGAAATGGCAGGGCAGGCAGGTCCGCCGGCTCCGATGGCCCGCGGCGCTGAAGTAGGTTGGGGGAAAGCCCGTGAAGGCATCGATTGGGTAAAAGACCGATAAAATATTCATAAGAATATGAAAAAACTATTGACAAACGATAGATAGATGGTCTATTCTCCAGTCACCAGAAATGAAGGGAGGTACTCCAATGCAAGCATACTGTGTTAAATGCCGGGCAAAACAGGAAATGAAAGATGCGAAAGCCATCACCATGAAGAACGGAAAACCTGCAACACAGGGCGTATGTCCCACATGCGGAACCAAGATGTTCAGGATCGGCAAAGGCTAAGCATCACCCGGACCAACAACTTCACAGCGAAAATCCCTTTATATCGGAATTAACGCACGCTGGCATCACCGGCATATAGAGCTACTCTATACGTTATCAATAGATACGGTTTTACAGCGAGGGGGTTATTTGTGTCGAGTAATCCCCCAGGAATGACTTGTTGATCTGTATCTCTCGCTCTAACGCCAGTGAGAGTTGCTTCATGTCATTACCTGTCTCTTCAAACCTCAGGCGCTCTTCACCGATTCGAGGATCTCGATGAAAGCATCTATCCTGGCATGAGTATCGGCCTCAGAGTAGGAGCTGATGTCAACGATATCACTCTCGAGTATGAGTGATGGAATATCCCGGTACACCTTTTTTAACTGGTTAAGCTGCCAGATAAGGCCTGGATGCCAGGTACGGCAGGAAAACGCCTCGTGCATTACCACACCGTCTATATTATAGTCCTCGATATACTGGACCAGTCTCTCCACGTCGGGATGCGAGCCGGGACGTTTTCGTGCCGCGTCGTACCAGAACGTCCAGTACTTGATCCATCGCCAGGCGATATGTTCCAGCGGATCACTTATCTTCCTCAGGTCGATATCGAAAAGTCGGGTGTTCTCAAAGGTACGATAGGTTGTTTCAGCCGGGAATACCGCGCCTTTGCTGTTAAAATAATTAAAGTCAGAAAGAGCAAACCAGGATGGCAGCCCGCCGCCCCAGAGAAGACGGTATTTCTCATCGGGAATCACACCCTCGCCCCTGGCTATCTTCTGTTTCAACTCTTCATTCAGATCAATGAAGAAATCATATGCTTCCTGGGTACCCATCATAAAGGCTATTGGCACCATCGTGTTCATTGCATCACCGGTGTCCATCGGACAGGGTTTTGCTTTTCGTAGTTCGTAGGTCTCCGATATCAGGTCCCAGGTTTTGTCTGTTATGTCAACCAACTCAGCTAGTTTCTCCCAGTCCATTTTATGACCGGTATGCCTCTCCATGAACTCGATCAGGCCGCGTAACTGCTCGACGATATACTTCACGTAATAGTCCTGCACTTCACGGTAATCATAATCGGACTCATACTGTGGCCAGGGCATACCGACTTCGTAAACCGGTACATCCGGCATATAGTGCTGGGCTGCCTGGTACCATTTATTTCTCGGGTCGCAGACAAGCTGTCCACTACCGAGCATCATATCGGGCCTGACCATTCCCCTCCACGGCGCATCAGGCGGCATTTCTCCGAGTTCGGCTCGCCAGATATCGAATCCGAGGTCGCATAAGGCGTACGTGCAAAGAGAGCGCGAGAAATTCTCCATTTCGGCCTTTTCCAGGAATCTCTGGGCGTCTCGCTTGGCGGCGCACACCCCGGCGTAATTCTCCGTCCAGACCGGCACCACGTCCATAGCGTGGATAATCTCATCATACGCGCAAACGATGAAACTGTACGCTACAGGTTTACCTTCTTCCTTGGCTTGTTGCGCCTTCATCGTCAATTCACGACTTAACTTGCCGGCTTTTCCGGCAGCTTCCGTGGCATGAGTTCTCTGTTTTCTTTCCCCGGTCATGTCAAACCTCTTATCCTATCATCTCCAGGAATGCCTGTACTCTTGTCCTGAGTCGGCTGATAGTCGATTGTGAATACTGGTCCTCGATATAGAGTACCGGGGTTCCTTTCGACTCGATATAGTCTTTCATCGCCGGTACCTCGAAGCCATACGGATCACAATACATGTAAATATAGAGAATAACTCCATCAACACTGTATTCCTCAACAGCTCGCATGATATGCCCGAACCTGTCGTCGAGCGATTCATCGTAAGTCCCTTTGACTTCTCTATAGGTACGACCGCACTTAATTCCCCTCAGGTATCGTTCGGCAATACCATCTACGGGGTCGGCGGTGATTTCCACCATTGGGAAATATTCACGCGTTCCGGGACATAAATCATCGACAACCACGCTGGCACCAGAATCTTCTATAACGTCGATAAACGCCGTATCATCCACCTCCGCGCCGACCACCATAATGCGATGTGGCTGTTTTACTGGAGTGTTTTTCCTGTTTATTATATCTTCGATAACTCCGGGCAGTAATTCAGCGGATTCTTCCGGAGGTATACCCATCACCGCTACCAAAATTTTCGTCATTTCACTCCCGGTCAGCAGCGGCGGGTCTGACTTCCTCAGTTCATACAACTCCTTGATCGATGTCCTGACCCTGTTGTGGAGTCCGACTGCCTGTGCAAGGTCTTTGTCCGTTATCTCTTTTCCGGCATAGTTCCCGATACTTCTCCTGAAAGTATTCAGTTCGTTCTTATAGAATTCCAGCGATGAGTCATCGATCGAGTGCGGCAGGTTGACCAGGTGTGCATAAGGCACATCCAGGCTGTATTTCCAGATATCATAGGTCCGGCTTATACTGTCGCAGGCATGAGGGATAACAAGCCCGTCCAGGAAGCCGTACCTGCCTTTCAGGGTTATGTCAAAGGCGCTCCGTACTAAAGGACAGATTATGGTCTCCATCTGGGTATCGGCACGGGTTATCGGCTCGTTGACATCGCCCTTTATCCTGAAGGGAATAAATCCCGCCGCCGTGATAATTTCCACCGGCGTGAATGCGCAAAGATAGCCGATCACCTTCCTGCCCTGCTCATGCAGTTCACGGGCACGGCAGCCGTAGTCTTTGTAATAGTTCGCTACAAGCTCCAGTACATTACTACTTGAATCGGTCATCAGACGGACTCCTGATCTTTGCTCTGAACAACTCTGGAGTTACTTCAATCTTACACTAAACTCGAACATAATAGAAAGGCTGGGTAATATGCCAGCCAGGTAAACACTGAATCACAGCTACGAAAAAATTGGTAAGTTACCGTGTATTATATCTCAATAAACTGACTTTCCTTGAATTTAGGAGCGTATTGTTAGTAAAATTGATAATGGGAGGGTGGGGAAATATGAGGAAAATTTCTGATAAGTTACATGAAGATTTAATAAGTAAATTTGGCGATCGTGCCAATTTTCAAAGGCTAGAAAGAAAACTCTACGGGCATGATATAGCATCAATACCTTCGTTGGTTAAGTTGATTGTTGGTAAGACTATCCCTGAAGCTGTTGTACAACCTCGAACCGAAGAAGAACTGATTTGGCTGGTAAACTGGGCGAAAAAAAATAGAGTTTCTATTACTCCACGTGGTGCTGCTTCATCAGGATACGGCGGTGTCATACCAGTTAAAGGAGGTATTGTTATCGATTTTTACAGAATGCAGGCAATAAAAAAGATCGATGCAAAAAATAACACAGCTACTGTGGAAGCTGGAATTGTCTGGGAGAAACTTGACAAAGAATTAATGAGACATGGACTCACTTTGCGGCTGTACCCTTCAAGTTACCCGTCGGCAACTGTCGGTGGTTGGTTGGCTCAAGGTGGAGCTGGTTTTGGTTCTTACGAAATGGGATGGTTCAGAGAAAACGTAGTCAAAGCCAGAGTTATAACTCCAAACGGTGAGGCAAGAGAATTTACTGGGGATGACCTTGACCTGATATATGAAGCCGAGGGGATAACCGGATTAATAAGCGAGGTAACGATATTAGTTAAACCATTTGAAGAAATGGATGTTGTTGCCATTGGTTGCCCTGATGTGAACGATTTGCAGAAAACAATACAGTCTATTATAGATAATGAACTCCCAATATGGTCGATGGTATTCATTAATCCTCGCATGGCGGAAATGAAGAATAATACTCCTCTAATGGAGCATTTAGGGCATCCTTCAGAGGAGAGAATTCTCTTACCTGCTTCTTACGTGATGACTTTGACCTGCCGCAGAAAGGATTTCAACATAGTCAAAGATAAACTAACGGAGATAGTAAAAGTATGCGAGGCAGAAATACTAAGTGACCGCATTGCTCAACACGAATGGGACAACCGCTTTAAATTAATGCTGGTAAAACGACTCGGTCCCAGCCTGGTGCCGACAGAAATCGTGATCCCACTCAAACAGCTGGGTAATGTGATTAATGATATCGGGGAGATAATTGAACAACCTGTAGTAAAAGAAGGACTAATCATAAGAAACGGAAGAAATAATGAACCTGAAGTAGTAATACTTGGATTTATCCCGGGAGATCAGCGTCGGTTCGAATATAACTGGTTATTTGGTCTTGTAATATCCATTATGACAATTGCAGAGAAACACGGCGGCAGACCGTATTCTACCGGTATGTATTTTACTAACAAAGCCAAAGAAGTATTTGGCGAAGATACTATACATCGGATAAAACAATTTTCACAGGAACATGATTCTAAACGTATTTTCAATCCTGGGAAAGTGACTGGTTCCGGAGTTCTTAGTACGCTGATGGTGCTTGCGGCGGCTGTTGAACCGGTACTCCGCATATTGGGTAATCGTATCACTACTCATGTGGGTGAAAGACCTGCCGGTCCAGTGCGAGATATTCCCGCCGATGTTGCCTGGTATGCTTACGCTTGTTCTCAATGCGGTTACTGTGTACATGAGTGTGACCAGTTCTATGGGCGAGGATGGGAGAGTCAGAGTCCGCGTGGAAAGTGGTACTGGCTACGTGAATATATGGAAGGACGTGAAGAGTGGGATCAGTTTATGGTGGATACGATGATCGCCTGCACTACCTGTGAACTCTGTAACCTTCGCTGTTCAGCTTCTCTACCTATTGAACCTGCCTGGATGAAGCTGCGGGGGCAGCTCATCAATGAAGAGAAAAGAATGACCTTCCCACCATTTGAGATGATGGCAGCGTCTCTGCGAAAGGAAGGTGATATCTGGGCAGCCTATCGTAAGGACAGGGATAAATGGTTCCCCGAGGACCTGTTAGAAAAACACGGTCCTGCACACAAGTCAAAAATAGCCTATTTTGCCGGTTGTACAGCCAGTCATGTCGAAACTGATATAGCGTTAGCTACAGTTCGATTACTCGATGCAGCGGGTATAGATTTTACGTATCTCGGTAAAAAGGACAATTGCTGCGGAACGCCCATGCTGGTATGTGGGAAATGGGATGTATTTGCAGAGGTAATGAAAGAAAATATTCAGAATATGAAAGAAGCTGGAGTGGATACGGTGATATCGTCATGTCCTGCCTGCGATATGATGTGGCGTCATATTTATCCGAAATGGGCTAAACAGTTAGATATTGACTTTAATATTGAAGCGAAACACTATTCAGAAGTGGTTGCCGAAAGAATAAGTGCAGAGAAATTCTCTATTCCAGATACCGGGAGAAAAACTAAAGTGACTCTTCATGACTCTTGTCATATCGCTCGTGTA
This sequence comes from uncultured Dehalococcoidales bacterium, assembly GCA_964493985.1. GTDB lineage: Bacteria > Chloroflexota > Dehalococcoidia > Dehalococcoidales > UBA2162 > MGML01. Next base: position 11,515 of record CAZBQL010000026.1, on the reverse strand, counting down.
TCTGGAGTATATGATGCGCCACGTGAACTTATTAAGGCTATCCCTGGTGTAGACCTGGTTGAAATGGAACACAACCGGGAATGGGCACACTGTTGTGGGAGCGTTCTTACTCTTATCAAAGACCCTAAAATCGCGGCCGAAATAGGTCAGAAAAGGATGGACGAAGCAATTGCTACCGGCGCTGAAAAGTTGATTGCCCTGTGCCCGTGTTGCGAGTTTCAATTCAGAGTTACAGCTGAAAAGAAGGATATTGCTATTGAAACAATAGACCTGGCACGTTTTACCGCTTCAGCCCTTGGTTATGAATTTCATGATCCCAATCCTGAGGTGATGAGGCAATGGGCTGTATTCGAAAAAATGATTGCTCTTATGAGTCCTGAAGGTTTCGCTCAACTAATGAGCACAATGTGGCCGGAATTAATTGATGCTATGCCGTTTAATATGGGTGGAATGATGCGTGCCATGGGTAAAATCCCGGGATTACTAAATTTGATGAGACCATTTTTCCCCATACTTTTTCCTAAGTTACTACCGAAAATGATGCCTGAACTTCTGCCGGTAATGATGAAGAGAATTGACGATCAAATAGAGATGCCTGATTATATGAGAGAGCAAATGCCGGAGTTAATGCCTAAAATTATGGATAACCTGATGCCTCATATGATTGGCGATGTCGTTCCACTGGTTGTTACACCTGTAATCGATTACCTGGAAGGAAACAGGTCAGAATAGTATAAATTACAAACAGATGCCAATAAAGTAACGTTTTTTCTGGAGAGAACACCTGTCCATAGCCTCCAGTACCAAAATAGCAGGTTTTGGCAAATATTTTAAGACGTGGATTGATCATTCCGCACCTCATTTTTTAGTCACTTAAGATCAAACGCTATTAAATAGCTATACATATAATATGACGTATATATCTATGATTTACAAAGATAACAAGGTAGTAGATTGTGATTATTCCTGGAATATCACTGAATACTATGGAGATAAGACGAAAAACTCTATAAGCGACAACCTGCCTGGAATTATCACTCTATATTCTTATCATTCAATTCTTCTATTATTTTCGGTATTTCTTCTTCCAGGACCTCCGGTGTGTTTCTCCCCAGCGAAACGGTGATACTATAAAGTTCTCGATAAGAGATATTAACGGCTATTACGTTTTCTTCTTTTGCAAATATTATTGGGAGACCACTCCAGGGAAAAGGAGAATATGGAGAGAAAAGTACGTACAATGTCTGCGTACTTCCGTCAGCTTTCTTGAATTTTACTTTAGTAATTATCGCTGCAAGGAAGTAGGTCCCGGGATTGATTAATATAAAGGCCCCATGACTTTTCTCAATTCCCTTCCTCTTGAAAAGCATACCAAAAGGTATAAGGCCAGCTACGAACATAATTAATATTATTAAAACAACCGTCAGTATTACAATCAGATATTCTTCATTTATACCCAGGGTCGATTTGATAATAGGACGGAAGATACCAACAAGGAAATCATAGATAACAACTTTCCCGAAAAAGAATATAACCCCAACGAGGAAAACTGATAAAAAGCCTTTATAGAAAATATTCCTCATTTTTCTCACCTGCTTTGTCTCATTTGCTTTTTCGTTCTACTTATATCGTTAATTATATCACTCTGGACTTGTGTTTTCGGAATAGTTATTGGTTGGTTGGACAAGAATGATGGTTATTTAGTCCTGAACATCCCAATATAAATATAAAAAGAAAGAACAGGAAACCGCCATCCTGTTCTCTTTTATCAGTATTGTTTACATTCCTTGATTTAAGATAAAAGACACATTGTCTGCCTGCTGATACAATATCAGCAGGCAGACAATTATAAAAGTAATATAATAGTCGGTTATTTTCTATTGTTTACAGTCTCGTCGTACCATAAACCGTGATGAGATTTTGCATATTCTGCCGAGACTTTACCGTCCACTATTGAAAGCAGTCCCTCGTCCATCCTGGGATGAAAAACCGCAAGCTGTATGTGGATGAAGAGAAAACATACCGAGAGTATGAAAGTAATATCATGCAACAGCAGGTTGTATTGAATAACCGCCGGTGGTACTATTCCCTTTAGAAACCACATAATGGAGCCTGATATCACAAATATAATCATACCCAGTATAATTGCCAGTCTGAACAGTTTCATACCCGTGTTGATATATCCCTGCGGAGGCATTTTTGCCTTGTCATTACCGAAGTAATAACCCGGTGCTGCCTTCACCCATTCCAGGTCAGTTTTCTCCCATATAAAGGCTTCCTTAATAAAATTCCATGATTTCTTGAAGTGAAGGATCGCATATAACAGGAATGATCCGGCCAGCAACACAGCTCCGGCGCGGTGAATGACACGAATCCAGATGCCGACCGGAGTGAAACCAAACCATGATCCGAAAAGTAACAGTCCCGATAAAACCAACCATAAAAATGCGACTGCATGGACCCAGTGAAACCATCTTGCCGAGGATGTATAGCGTTCGATTACCTGCATATTTAATCTCCTTCTTTCTTTTTCAATTGCCTTGCCCTGACGACGAGAACATTAACTGCAAGCCCTGCTGCAATTACTCCCCATGATATCCAGGCCAAAGGATGAAAAATATCTTTTTGAACGATGAGTGAAGCCGGCGATATAGGCATTTCAGGTAACGAAAACACGGAAGGTTTGTCAGGCAGGATGTAAAGTACGTGCAGTCCGCCCATTTCATACTCGCCGTAAAGACAGGCATCAGGTTTTTTCTTCGATAATTCTTTCACTCTATCTCTGGCTTCTTCGAGTAATTCCTCGCGTTTTCCAAATTTAAGAGCGTTGGTGGGGCATGCTTCTACGCAGGCAGGTTGCTGGCCGTTTTCAATACGGTCTTTACAAAAAGTACATTTACTCATGGTATCGATGCCGGTTATCTTATTATTCTCAAGTTTTGGTATCTCATAAGGGCAGAATTCTGCACAATAACCACATCCGATACATTTATCTCTTTCATATAGCACATACCCTGCCTCGGTATAATTCAGAGCGCCGGCAGGACAGACCTTCACGCATGCAGCGTCGGTACAATGCATACACGCGTGTTTCCTGAAAAGCCACTTATTATTTATGTTTACCGTGGATAAAGTCGTCCATGTTTTCGAGGATAACTCAGGGGGAGATTCAGGTTCAGGTTTAATTTCCTCGGAAAGGTTATTATACTTTTTACAGGCAGCGAAGCACCACCAGCAGCCGACACACTTACTCACGTCAACAAGCATTGCATACTCTGACATTGATGCTGATTTAGAGATATCTTTAATTCCAGGTTTGTGAAAAAGCATCAGGCCGGTGGCTCCCATCAGCGTTTTAATAAAATCTGCTCTACTGATATCCATCAATATTTATCCTTTCAGGCAGCTGTTTTAACCTGTATATTTCCGGCAGTTCCTTACCTAATTAATATTCCGGCTATTTACTATTTCCCATTTCAACAAGTTCCGGTGTCTCTTCCATATTTTCAGCAGTATCGATACGTTCTTTTCTGTGTATTCGTCGCTTACTCCCGAAATATATCCCGATTACAGTTAAACCTACCAATACCGGGACACCAACAAATATTCCTAATGCCATTAATACCGCCAGTACTGTTTCCATTTTTATATCCTCCTTCCTTCTTAATCCAGGTACGAATCATTCACATTCACCAATATTAATTTACTGCTTGTGAAACATTATTGACGTCCGATGTACTGCCGAATTAGAACCTGAAAAATACTTAAACTGAAGGAGCTTTTATATGGATAATTACCCGTATGCAGGAACACAGAATCTTAAGTGGAAATACTTAAGACACTCTGAAATACAGTCCTGGTAAATTAGACGGGAATAAGCATTGTTGATCACCCGAGGAAACGACAGAGTTGATAAATCAGTTCCGGGTGAGTTCGGCTTCAGCCGGTCCTGTCTCGAACTGGCTGTTATAAAGAGAGGCATAGAAACCGTTTGCCGCCAGGAGTGTCTTATGGTTCCCCTGCTCAACGATATCGCCGTCTCTCATCACCAGGATAATGTCAGCATTGCGAATGGTTGAGAGACGATGAGCGATAATAAAACTCGTCCGTTCTTTCATAAGTTCATCCATGGCTTTCTGGATCAGGACCTCGGTCCTCGTGTCTACCGAACTCGTTGCCTCGTCGAGAATCAGGATTTTCGGATCGGAGAGGATGGCCCTGGCAATCGTCAGAAGTTGTTTCTGTCCCTCCGAGATGTTGGAGCTTTCTTCATTCAGTTCCATGTCGTAACCATACGGCAGGGTCCGTATAAAATGATCGGCGTTTGCGGTTTTAGCCGCTTCGACCACCTGTTCGTCGGTGGCTTTCAGGTCTCCGTACCTGATGTTTTCCCGGATCGTGCCGTTAAACAACCACGTATCCTGCAGCACCATGCCGAACATATCACGCAGATTATTGCGAGTCAGGCAGGTAATATCAGTACCGTCGATGAAGATAGAGCCGGAATTTAAATCATAAAAACGCATCAGCAGCTTTACAATTGTCGTTTTCCCCGCGCCGGTCGGACCGACTATAGCTACTTTCTGTCCCTGTTTGATATCGGCAGAAAAATCATGGATGATAATCTCCTCCGGTTTATAGCCGAAACGCACGTTATCAAAAGATATGTTTCCGGTAACAGCAGTTAGATCGATCGCACCGACGGGGTCCGGAATTTCTTCTTCTTCATCCAGGAATTCGAATACACGTTCAGCCGAGGCAGCCGTCGCCTGGATAACATTGGCTATATTGGCGACCTGGGCGATCGGCTGCGTGAAAGACCGTACGTACTGGATAAAGGCAAGGATATCGCCTACACCGATGCTTCCCCTTATCGCAAGGTATCCACCAAGAGCACTCACCAGCACGTATGAAAGGTTGCCCACGAACGTCATTATCGGCATCATCATCGTGGAAAGGAACTGGGATTTCCAGCCGGCCACGTACAGTTCCTCATTCAGTTCGTTAAACTTGCTGATAGATTTCTCCTCGCCGTTAAATGCCTTCATAACGATATGGCCACCATACATCTCCTCGACATGTCCGTTAACGTGCCCCAGGTAGGCCTGCTGCCTTCTGAAATACTTCTGCGACTTTCTGACGATCAGGCTCACCAGCCCTGCCGAAATCGGCAGGACCACAAGGGCCACCAGGGTCATCAGCCAGCTTATGGTCAACATCATGATAAGAATACCCACGATAGTAGTCACGGAGGTCACGATCTGTGTCATATTCTGTGTCAGTGTCATGCTGATGGTATCGATATCGTTCGCTACGCGACTTTGGACTTCACCATGAGTTTTCGTATCGAAATATTTCAATGGTAGCCGCTTGATCTTCTCGGCGATTTCCTTCCTGAACTGATACGTAATCTTCATGGCTATCCCGGACATGATATATCCCTGGATATAATTAAAAGCGGCGCTCAGGAGATAAAGTATCAGAAGCAGGAGGGCTATCTGACCTATGTATTCGAAATCGATGGTTGCCCCCGGTACGTTCATTGCCTTCGCCACAGCTCCTTCGAAAAGCCGGGTTGTCGCGTTACCCAGGAGTTTCGGACCGATTATCGCGAAAACTGTACTGGCTATAGCAAAGACAAAGACAATGATGAGCGAGGTCCGGAACGGTTTCAGATACGTCAGGAAAGTCTTGAACGCTTTTCTGAAACTCTTCGGCTTCTCTCCCCCAATCATTCCGGGGCGCATTCCGCCCATGGGACCTCCTCCCATTGGTGGCCCTCCACCGGGCGGTCCTCCTCCCGGACCTCGTAGTCCTTGGCCAGGCATCCCGCCCATTTGGCCGCCAGTAGGAGGTCCTCCACCTTCAGGAAAACGTGGGCCGGGACCAGGCATGCCGCTGTTTTCGGGTTGTCCGTTACCTCGTCGCATCATCTTGACAACTCCTCGGCGGATAACTGGGACATTGCGATCTCCTGGTATACTTCACAGTCACTCATAAGCTGTTTGTGGGTGCCGATACCGGCAACTTCTCCTTTGTCCAGCACCAGTATCTGGTCTGCAGACATGACCGTACTGACACGCTGGGTTACTATCAGAACGGTAGCATCGAACGTTTCCTTCTTCAAAGCTGCCCGTAAGGCCTTATCCGTCCTGTAATCCAGCGCAGACAGACTGTCATCGAATATATAGATTTCCGGCTGACTGGCAAGGGCACGGGCGATCGCCAGTCTTTGCTTCTGTCCCCCCGACAGGTTCGACCCGCCCTGGGCTATATCGAGATACCTGCCGTTGCCTTTAGATCTGATAAAATCTTCCGCCTGAGCCGTCCTGATATATTGCTTTACTTCCTCGTCGGTAGCATCTTCATTGGCATACCTGACATTGCTTTCAACCGTGCCCGAAAACAGTACCGCTTTCTGAGGAACGTAACCTATCTTTTCTCTCAGGTCGTGCTGCCGCACCTTCCTGACATCGACACCGTCGACGAGTATCTCACCTTCGGTAACATCATAGAATCGCGGAATAAGGTTTATCAGGGTAGATTTGCCACTCCCCGTACTGCCGATAAACGCCGTTGTCTGGCCGGGCATTGCAGCAAAAGTAATATGCTTTAATACATCGTCCTCCGCGCCCGGGTACCGGAACGAAACATCTTTGAATTCCACAACTCCTTTTTTCTCCGGCAGTAATCCCTGCGGATATTCCGGATCGGTGATCACAGGATCGGTCTCCAGTACCTCGCTTATTCTCACGGCTGAAACGATTGCTCGCGGCAGCATGATAAATACCATAGACACCATCAGAAAGGCCATGATAATCTGCATCGCGTACTGCATAAATGCCATAATGTCGCCTACCTGGATCGAGCCTGCGTCTATCTGATGAGCGCCTACCCATACTATCAGAAGCATTACACCGTTCATGATGAGCATCAGTGCCGGCATCAGGAAAACCAGTACACGATTGATGAAAAGATTAATCTTTGTCAGATCGGCATTGGCGACATCGAACCGTTTTTCTTCATGCTCCTGTGCATTAAAAGCCCGGATAACCATCAGACCGGACAGCATTTCCCGTGTCACAAGGTTCAATTTATCGACAAAGGTCTGTATCAACTTGAATTTCGGAACGGCGATTATAATCATCACTATAATGAGCGTTAAGACCAGACCGACTGCGGCAGCGATAATCCACAGCATCGACTGGTCGGCACCGATCACTTTAATCACTGCGCCGACTCCAAGGATCGGCGCATAAAAGACCACCCGGAACAGCATCACCATCATCATCTGGATCTGGGTAATATCATTGGTCGAACGTGTGATCAGGGACGCAGTGGATAGCCTGTCTAATTCGGCGCTGGAAAAACTCTCGACCTTCTCGAACAACTGGCGGCGAACGTCCCTGCCCATACCGGCGGCAATACGCGCCGACAAAAATCCAACTGCCACCGAAGCAGCAGCACTTCCCAGAGTGATAAGCAACATCAGTAAGCCAACTCTTAGTATATAGCCTGTCTGAACGCTCCCTGTATCCAGGCCGATGGCATCATACTGAGCAGCAATATACGCTACCGTAGCCTGTTCCTTTAATCCCTCCGGTAAATTATCGATAAATTCTATTGCGGTTTCCCGGATTTGTAATATCTGTTCTTCCGGCAGTTGACTAAGCAGCGTAAATGGATCCACACCTTCCGGGATTTCAATGCCGGTACCGCCATACGCGCCCAGTCCCTGCTGCTCGATACCGGTCACAATCGGGATTATAGTACTGAAGATCGAATTCAGTTCGTTGATTTGCGTGTCCGTATCTGCTGTTAATACGTATATAGGGGTATTGGCTAACGCAGGATAATCTTCGATATATTCCTCATATTCATTTTGATCAAGAGCCTGCCTTTCAACTAACATATAACTGGAGTCAACCCGTGTTTTCTCTTGATCTGTCATAAAGAGAGAAAGCTTTTCGTATTCGCCTGACTCGATAGCTCGTGGTACAGAATTTTCAATTCCGCTCTGCTGTATGCCGATATTTACAATGTCCGCCATATACCCGGGTAAGGACAGATCAGCCATTGCCTGGGCATACAAGAGGACAAATATCACAACGATCAGCCAGATATACGGTTTCAGAGGTTTTATCAGTTTCCGCATTTATATGGAAAATACCTTTATTTCATCATGAATATTTGCATGTTTTTCCCGGGCTTAAACAAACCGGGAATATATGTCATTAATAGAACAGTTAACTCAATAAACTATTATACAATATAATTTATCAGTCATCAATATATTTTTAAAAATAATAGAGAGGATTATATCCTCTCTATGACCAATCTGTAAAGGTATCGTGTTTAATTAATAACTTCCAGGTCTTTGAGATTGATGATATCTTCCCAGGTATAGCCGAGTTCCAGCAGGATTTCCTCGGTATGCTGGCCGAGTTCCGGCGCTTCTCGTTGCACTGAAGCCGGTGTATCATGGAATTCCCAGGGGAATCCGATCATCTGTATCGGTCCCCAGACAGGATGGTCGACATCGATCACGTAGTTGTTTGCTTGCGCCTGTTTATCCTTGAACACTTCGGAGGGTGATTGAACAGGGGTGTAGATAATCCCCGCTTCCTTGAAAATATCCATCCATTCATCGCGATTTTTGGTAGCAAACCTTTCATCCAGTATTGCCACTATTTCTTTACAATGATCGTGCCTGGCTTCGATCGTACTGAATCGCGGGTCATTCTCAAGTTCTTCCAGCCCCATTGCCCTGCACACTTTTGGCCAGTACCTGTCCGGCTGGAGATGAGCAATGACTACCCACTTGCCGTCTTTACACTGGTAGTGATTATATATCGGGTTGCCGGCTTCTGATCGTTTCAACCTTGGAAATTCCTTTCCAAGCACTCCGGGTGCCGAAAAATTAACCCCGTTCAAAGCGATCAACGCACCCATCAGAGACGTGTCGACAAGCTGCCCTTTTCCGGTTTTCTCCCTGGCGTAGAGGGCCGCGGTCACCGCCCACGCGGAGATAAGCCCGCCCTGTTCGTCACCCATCCCCGGAATAAGTGTTCCCGGAGGACCATCACGCTCGCCGCACATCATCATCGTGCCGGAACGGGCAATTCCTGTGTAGTCGAACGACAACGCATCGGCATCGGGTCCTTCCCTGCCCCAGCCTGAAGCATGCGTGTAGATAAGGCGGGGATTTATCTCCGAAAGGACTTCATAGGTAATACCAAGTCGCTTCGGAGCGCTGATACTGAGGTTCGTCAGAAACACGTCGGCCTGTTTAATCAGTTTAAAGAAAACTTCTTTGCCTTTTTCGGTACCCAGATCGAGGACGATACTGCGTTTATTACGGTTGCAGCTTTCGAAGTAGAAATTCCTGCCCTTTATACCGGTATCGGCGCCGATTATCCTCATCATTCCCCGTGCTGCGTCGCCTTCTTTCGACTCTACTTTAATAACCTCGGCTCCAAGATCTCCCAGTCTCATACCGGCTACAGGCCCCTGTTGAAACTGCGTAAGCTCCACCACCCTGACTCCATCCAGCGGTCCAGCCATAATATACCTCCTGTACTAGAAGTTAACCGGAATCCTGTCCGTTCATTCTTATCAGTTCAGAATGTGGATGAACATCTGCAGCTCAAGGATAATTATACAGAATTTGAATAGTGAATATAAAGCAATCACAAAGACCTGAAATTTCGAATACACTCTGGTATAATTTCTGTTACTTTAAATTAAGGAGAGTTGCCATGAGTATGGATAAACAGACTCTTGTCACGACAAAAAGCGGAAAACTGGAGGGCGAATATAAAGACGGATTGTATGTTTTCAAGGGGATTCCTTATGCTGAACCGCCTGTCGGGAGACTTCGCTGGCTTCCGCCGCAGCCGGTGAAAAAATGGGACGGAGTTAGACCGGCGAAAGAGTACGGAGCAATGGCACCGCAGGCTGCAATGGTTGCCCCTCCGGATTCACCCGGAGTACCGAGTTTCGGGAACGTGCCCCAGAATGAGGACTGTCTTTTTCTGAATATCTGGACACCCGGCCTGGATGATAGAAAACGACCGGTGATGTTCTGGATACATGGCGGTGCTTTTATCATCGGGGCAGGTTCCGAGTCTTTCCTGGACAGCGGCGTACTTCCGAAACGTGGCGATATCGTCCTGGTCAGCATTAATTATCGACTGGGTGCACCGGGATTCCTGAACCTGAATGAGATTACCGGGGGTAAGATACCTTCTACCGGAAATGAAGGTATTCTCGACCAGGTAGCGGCGCTGGAGTGGGTACAGGAAAATATTATCGCTTTCGGAGGTAATCCCGATAACGTCACCATTTTCGGATTTTCGGCCGGTGGAATGAGCGTCGGAACATTGCTGGCACTTCCGGCGGCAAAAGGCACATTCCACAAGGCGATGAACCGCAGCGGTGCGGCTAATATCGTGTCGAAGCTGGACAGTGCTGTAGACATCAGCAAGCAATATCTGGAAATTTTTGGTCTGAACGGCAATGATATAAACGGCATCCGGAACCTTACCACTCAAGAGATCCTCGACGGACAACAAAAACTCAGTGAAAAACTCCGTGAGCAGGAAATGCGCGCCACTCCATTCCAGCCAGTTGTCGACGGGAAGGTACTTCCCGAATTTCCGATGATCGCAATCAGGAACGGCAGCGCCGCGAACATCACGCACATGGCAGGTAATTCCCGAGATGAACTCAAGTCTACCTACAGGATGAATCCGGCAATGAAGGACCTGGATGAAGCCGGTATTATTGAAAGGTTGAAAGCCAACCTTCCACCGGATATAGTCCCTGGTCTGGTACAGGCGTACCGTGAATCATTGAAGCGTGAAAATCCCGCTGTAACGCCGCTCGATATCTTCGGAAGTATAAACACCGATATGATGTTCCGGATACCCACTATTCGGCTGGTCGAAGCCCAGCGGGATAACGGCGCGAAATCATATAATTACCTGTGTGTGTACAAATCACCCGCAATGGGTGGTGCGCTGGGTGCAATGCACGGCCTGGATAATCCCTTCCTGTTCGGAACTCTCGATTCCCAGTTTACCGGTAACGGCATCGAGCAGCAAAGTATGGCCATCAAAATGCAGGACTCCTGCGTCGCATTTGCCCGTACGGGTAATCCTTCCTGCGAGAGTATAGGCACCTGGCCTGAGTACGGGACCAGGCGAGTGACCATGGTCTTCGATCTTGATACGAGGATCAAATCGGCACCTTACGAAGAAGAACGCCGCGCCTGGGACAGCTACGACTATATGACCACGAAGCCGATGTAATGACACACCCTCCCCCGTCATTACCACGTCGTTCGCTGGGGCGAACGACGTGGTAATCCGTGTTCTTTTTTGACAGATTCCTTCACTATTGCAACAACTCAGGATCGGTGAAGTGTAGCGTGAGAAATTAAAACACTAATATCTCAGGAACCTTTGATTAACATCACCGAATACCAACCAGGAAATTCCTCGCCCTTGACGGG
>CAZBQL010000025.1:0-37593 GCA_964493985.1 uncultured Dehalococcoidales bacterium | reverse complement strand
TACGGGACTGGATTGACGGCGAATCTCGTAATGACAAAAGTGAGTTCGTCCTGAGCTTGTCGAAGGACGAACGGGAGAAAGCGGAAACTCGCAATGACACATTCTCCTTTCAATAGACGTTATTAGTACTTATCCTGAACCTGACGTTTTCTGTTTACCCTTTGTACTTTGCTTCCTCAGACGGATGGTTTCTCCAATGGGCTATCCGTATTCGCTTCATTTTGCCGCCTTCGAGGTTGTAGAGGATAAAGTTGGTCATTATCATCGTCTCGCCTTTCTTGAGCGCAGGTCTGGCCGGTGATGCTTCCATGTCGTTGAAGGCGTGGAATTCAGTCCATAACTCGACAAACAGATATTGGTCGTCGGAAATATAGTCCCTTACCTCGAGGACTTCAACCACGTTCTCGTGGAGTTTCTTGTAATTTTCAATGAATGCCCGGGGACCGTGAAGCGTTCGGGCGGGGCTTGTCGGGTCAAGGGCATTATCGTAGTATTCGACCGTGATATCGGGCGCGAAGTAGCTGACGATGTCATCGTATCTCTTATTGTTGAAATGGTCTACGTATTTCAGGAAATCCTCTTTTTTCATTTTTCTACTCCTATCATTTTCACTTCCTGTCTCTTGTCATACCTTTAGTGATAAGTTATACTGGATTAACATTAATAATTCAATAGTAACGGGGAGCTTGGGGAACCGGGCTGAGAGGATGTGCTTGATCATGAAAAATGATTACCCACATCGACCCAGAGAACCTGATCCGGATAATACCGGCGTAGGGAAAAAACGGTAAATAAAGGGCTACCCGATTTAAAAGGTAGCCCTTTTTATTATATGGAGTATAACCGGTGAATGCTTTAGTGCTTGCCAATGGCGAATTATACGAAGCTGAGGTACTGCGAAGAAGAATTTCCAAAGAGGTGTTCGATCTCGTTATTGGAGTGGACGGCGGTTCACTTCACGCGTCTGAACTGAATGTCACTATCGATGTCATTATCGGTGATATGGATTCCATCTCTCCTCATGAACAAGAAGAAAACAAGAATGCACGCTTCATCTCATATCCGGAAAAAAAGGACGAAACGGACCTGGAATTAGCGTTGCTTTACTCTAAGGCGCAAGAGGTAGATAAGATCGTTGTGGTCGGAGCAATGGGCGGACGAATGGATATGACGATTTCCAACATACAGCTTTTAGCCCATGCCAGTTCAGGTTCATGCAGGATAGAGGTATGGCACGGCAATCAGACGGGGTGGTTTATTCACCCGCCGGGAGAAGATATTCCGGGGAATGTTGGAGATACCGTTTCTTTAATTCCCATTGGCGGTAATAGCTTAGGAATCACAACAAAGGGCTTGAAATACCCTCTTAATAATGAAGAACTGACAATGAAATCAAGAGGAGTCAGCAACCGGATAGACAGCCTTCCAGCTCATGTCGCTTTTTCGGAAGGATTACTCATGGTGGTAGATACACCCGAAAAATCAATCGAGAGGCAGGGAAGATAAAATGACAGAAGAACGGACTATTAATGTTGGTGTACAGGTCTTACCTTTAAATGAAAACCCGTATCCCATCGTCGATGCTGCGATCAAAGTCATTCAGGACAGCGGCGTAAAGTATGAAGTTGGACCGCTGGAAACAATCCTGGAAGGCGATGACCTGGACCGGTTAGTCGAGATAGCCAAATCAGCCCACAGAGCCTGTTTTGAAGCGGGGGCGGATAAGGTGGTTACCATTATCAAAATTGCTGATGCACTGGAAGGTACGACGATAGAGGGAAAGGTTGGTAAATACCGAAAGGTCGGTTGATGAACTGGCGTAGAGAAATATTACCTCCGATCGCGTTAATTGCCACACTTATCATTGGCTGGTGGTTTATTGCCGAAGTCAGCGGACTGAGTTCGTTCATCCTGCCTACTCCGTTTGAAGTCATCAAGGCAGGCTGGGAAACGCGAGGCATACTTGTTAACGCGATAGGCAACACACTCCTGGCGACAGGAATCGGGCTGGTCCTGGCTCTTATTACGGGAACAGGGATCGCCGCTCTCATGGATTTCTGGCCTGTAATGCACCGTGCCCTGTATCCGATTCTGGTGGTTTCACAGACTATCCAGATTCTTGCTATCGCGCCTATCTTTATCATCTGGTTCGGGTTTGGTCTGACGCCGACAATTATGATTGTGATATTATTCTGTTTTTTCCCCCTGGCGGTAAGTACTGCCGATGGCCTGACAGCTTCAGACCCGGAACTGGTAGCACTACTCTATACAATGAAAGCCAGTCGATGGCAGATATGGAGGATGGTGCGTCTGCCATCGGCCCTGCCATCCTTTTTTTCCGGTCTTCGACTGGCTGTAACCTATAGCGTGGTAGCAGCAACTATCGGGGAATGGGTAGGAGGTTCTTCGGGACTGGGGCTGTATATGCTTCGGTCCAAAAACGCCCTGGCAACCGACCAGGTATTCGCCGCCATGTTTATTACCTCCCTGTTGAGTATTGTCCTGTTCATGCTTGTTTACTATATCGAACGCCTGGTCCTGCCCTGGTACCACTCCAGACAGCGGGCAGAAAAATGGGAAGGATCAGGTATTTTCTAATCTAAGGAGGTTGAACCATGAAACGCATATCTCTTATCTTAACGATACTAATCACGCTTTTAATATTTACCTCGTGCAGCAGTCCGGAGGAAGAAGAACTTACTCAGGTAACGCTTATGCTGGACTGGGTGCCGAACACAAACCACACGGGTATCTTCGTGGCTGAAGCAAACGGTTACTTTGAGGACGCCGGTCTTGATGTCAGGATAATCCAGCCGGGAGAAGTATATCCTGAAGCAGCGGTGATCGGTGGCTCAGCAGATTTCGGCATCAGCTTCCAGGAACAGGTAACCCTGGCACGGGCCGACAGTGTTCCTATCGTGTCGATCGCAGCAGTTCTTCAGCATAATACATCCGGTTTTGCTTCTCTCACCGAATTAAACGTGAAGAGTCCCAAAGACTTTGAAGGTCTACGCTATGGTGCCTACGGTAATCCTTTCGAAACTCCTACGCTTAAAGTGTTGATGGAATGCGCCGGCGGAGATTTTGACAAACTTGAAATAGTCAACACCGGCTATGCCGATCCGTTAGCTTTGATAGCTGAAAAGAAGACCGACCTGGCATGGATATTTTATGCCTGGCAGGGTTTTCAGGCAGAACAGCAGGGTATCGACATAGATGTTGTGATGATGAAAGACTGGTTCGACTGTATCCCTGACTACTACACACCAGTTGTAATTGCCAGCGAGGATACCATTTCAAACAGGCCTGACGTCGTCAGAGCTTTTACCGGAGCGCTATCAAGGGGGTATGAATTCGCAGTACAAAATCCGGATGAGGCTGCCGACCTGTTGATCGCTGCAGTGCCTGAACTTGATCCTGAACTCGTAAAAGCGAGTCAGAACTGGATTTCACAGTATTATCAGGCTGAGGCGCCGCGCTGGGGAGAACAAAAGGAGAGTATCTGGCAGGGATATTCGGACTGGATGGTTGAAAACGGTATTCTGCAAAACTCTATTTCCGGTAAGGATGCTTTTACTAATGAATTTCTTCCGTAGTATCGTTTCCTGGAGATACTTTTATAATATACTCATCCTTCGACAGGTTCAGGATGAGCGGGTGAGCGAAGCTCAGGATGAGCGGTATAGTGAGGTTCAAGGATGAGCGGTATAGTGAGGTTCAGGATGAATGGGATTATGGGAATCCCTGAAAAAGTTCCCTCTCCCCATCGCGGGAGAGGGTTAGGGTGAGGGGATATGACGGTACCGCGTATTGAATTCAGGCATATAAGCAAGACTTTTTCCGGTGTAAATCAGACCATTCCGGCGCTGAAAGACGTATCTTTCAGTGTAATGCCGGGAGAGTTTGTAACTATTACCGGAACCAGTGGAAGTGGAAAGAGTACATTATTCAATCTTTGTGCCGGACTCATCAGACCTGATGAGGGAGAAATACTGATCGATGGAGAAAAACCTGCCAGTCTCGCCGGGATGACGGGCTATATGCCCCAGCGTGATTTATTGCTCCCCTGGCGAAATGTATTAAACAACGTACTCCTCCCTATGGAAATACAGGCTGTTCCAAAAGAGGAAGCATGTAGGAAGGCTCTTGAAATGCTTCCTTATTTCGGGCTGGAGACATTCGAGAAGGAATATCCTTCGGCGCTTTCCGGAGGGATGCGCCAGCGTGCCGCACTGATGAGGACATGGCTTACGGGATGTTCTACACTTCTTCTCGATGAACCGTTCGGTGCTCTCGATGCCCTGACCAGGAAGGAGTTACAAAACTGGCTGTTGAATGTCTGGCAGGAATTCGGGCGGACTGTTATGTTCATAACTCACGACATAGAAGAAGCCGTTTATCTCGCTGACCGGGTTATTGTATTGAGTACACGTCCCGGAGAAGTAAAACGTGAATTGACTGTAAATTTGCCCCGCCCCCGGCACCAGAAAATGATCGCAGAACCGGAATTCGGCAGCCTGGTAAGAGAGTTACTCGACGAATTGGGTGTTAATTCCTGAACCTTACAGTGACGACCGGAAGTATTACGGCAATGCTTCAATGGCTTCGAGTGCCTGCCGGAGGTCTTCGGGCAGCGGAGACGTGAATTCCCTGTATTCACCGGTTGAGGGAAGAATGAACCCCAGGACGGAGGCATGGACGAACTGTCGATTTAGAGGAGCAGCTTTTACCCCATAAACGTTATCTCCGGCTACGGGAAAACCGATAGCTTTCAGGTGTACTCTTATCTGATGCGTTCTGCCGGATAGTGGTCTTACTTCCAGCAAGGTGAATCCCCCAATATACCTGATCACAGTGTATTCAGTCGTTGCTTCCCTCCCTCTGCTTTCAGGGACAACAGCCATCTGCTGGCGGTGACGGGGGTCGCGTCCGACCGGAGCTTCTATTACACCCTCTTTCGGAGAAAGGTGGCCCTTTACCAGGACCTGGTAGCGTTTTATAACGGTACGGGCTTTGAACTGGTCCATAAGGTTTTCCTGTGCCGTGACGTTTTTTGCCACCACCATTACGCCGGATGTATCCTTATCCAGCCGGTGAACGATCCCGGGTCTATTTTCCCCTGAATCCGGCAACCCGGAAAAATGGGAGAGGAGGGCATTTACAAGAGTGTGCGATGAATGACCGGGTGCGGGATGAACTGTGAGACCAGCCGGTTTATCCACGACCAGCAGTTCCTCATCTTCATAAATAATCGTGAGTGGGATCTCCTCAGGTTGAAGTAAAACGGGTTCGGTGGGAGGAATTTCAACGATAATAGTATCTCCGATATCCAGTTTGAACCCAGCCCTGGCAACGTCGCCGTTTACCCTGACGTACCCGTCATTGATAAGTTTCTGTGCCCGGGTACGGGACAAGTCAGGGCAGTGCTCGCTGACATATTTATCCACGCGGACTCCATGTTCCTCAGAAGTCAATTTGTATATGGAAGGTTTGTCATTTCTCATGAGTGATTTCATTATACAGGAAAACGAGGACGGTACTGAAAGGTGTCACTTAATTCACGCAGCCCTTAATTGACAACATACCGGTAGAATTGATAAAATCCAACTGCCTAATTCGTTCCAATTTCTTAAATATCTGCTGTAAATTCAGGGATGAGGTGCAGAAATGTAGTGCTGGATGAAAACAATTTCGATTATTAAAAGGAGGAAAAAATGGCTAATATTCCGGATAAAATAGAAACCTGGCAAATGACAGAGCCGGGTAAACTAGCAAGAGTAAGTCTTGATATGCCCGAAATTCAGGCTGGGGAAGTGGTTGTGGAAATAGCTGGCTGCGGCGTATGTCATACCGACCTTGGATATTTCTACGACGGGGTACCCACGGTAAACCAACCACCGATGACACTGGGGCATGAAATCAGCGGTACTGTCATAGCCGGTGATGAAAAAATGATAGGTAAGGAAGTTATTATTCCGGCAGTAATGCCATGTAATAATTGTCCTATCTGCGCTGCTGGCAGGGGAAACAGGTGCCTTGCCCAGAAGATGCCCGGTAACAGCTATGGAATATACGGCGGTTTTTCCAGCCATATAGTTGTGCCTTCACATGACCTGTGTGTAATCGACGATAAGAAAGGTTTGCCTCTAGAGGATTTTGCGGTTATTGCCGATGCGGTAACTTCACCTTACCAGGCAGCTACAAGAGCGGATGTCAAGCCTGGAGATTATACTATAGTGCTGGGCGGTACCGGCGGGCTGGGTGTATATGCGACTCAAATTATCGCAGCAATGGGAGCCAAGGAAGTAATCGTTATTGCGCGTAACCAGGAAAAGCTGGACAGAGCAATGCAGTATGGCGCCACCCATACAATAAGTACTGTAGATAAGAGCCCCCGTGATGTCCGTGATGCATTCAGAGCATACAGCAAAGAAAACAAGCTTCCGAACTGGGGATGGAAAATATTCGAGTGGTCCGGCTCTGAAGTCGGGCAGGCAATCGGACTCGAATTACTTTCATACGTTGGTAAGCTGGTAATTGCCGGTTACGGTATGCAGAAGAATGAGTACCAGCTTTCCAGACTTATGGCATTCGATGCCGAGATTATTGGTACCTGGGGATGCTTACCTGAATACTATCCGATAGTCCTCAAGATGGTACAGGAGAAGAAGGTAGCGATAGAACCATTTATCGAGACCCGACCAATGAGTCAGATTCAGCAGGCTTTTGAAGATGGTCATAAAGGCGGGATGGACAAGAGGATTGTCCTTATCCCCGATTTCTAGAAAAAAAATAAAAATAACATGGAATAAGGAGGATATTTATGGCTTTAGATTGGTTAGTAAGGGATAACAACCTGAAAAGTCACCAGATATTCGGTGACGAGCACTTCGGTACGGAAGCACCGTGCACGATGTTCGAAAAGAAACCACTCGTTAATCCAACCACAGGTGAAAAGGTAGACGGGCTTTATACAGCATGGATTACACTCAATAATCCTGCCCAGTACGGCTCCTACACAACGGAGATGGTGAAAGGTGTTCAGGCTGGTATGCATAAAGCTTCGATGGACCGAAGTGTCGTCGCCATCATATTCACCAGTATGGGTGACCGCGCATGGTGTACGGGCGGAAATACAAAGGAATACGCTGAGTACTATACCAAGAGACCAAAGGAATATGCCGATTATATCGACCTCTTTAACGGGATGGTAGATAGTATCCTTAAAGCCCGAGTCCCTGTAATTTGCCGGGCAAACGGAATGAGGGTAGCCGGAGGCCAGGAAATCGGCCAAGCTTGTGACCTTACGGTCGCTGCCGACACTGCTCAATTCGGTCAGGCGGGAACAGCCCACGGCTCTACACCTACCGGCGGTTCTACTGACTTCCTCCCGTGGCAGTTACCTACTACTGAGTTAGCAATGTGGAACTGCTTCTCCAATGAAATGTGGAGTGCTTACAAGATGGAGAGGCTTGGTTTCATTACCAAGGCTATCCCGATAAAGAAAGATGCCGATGGTAACTGGGTGCGTGATCCGCGGGTTATCACGGACAAATATGTCGATGACGGCGAGATAGTATACGGCGAATTCAAGAAAGGGGCTGATTTCAAGGCAGGTACAGATCTGTTAAAGACCCTTGCTACGGACTGGTCGAGGCTCAATGCTCATATCGATAATATGGTCTGGACGATTGCCAACCTGATGCCGCTTTGTTTGATGATGACCGTTGAACAGATAAGGGTCAAGAAGCGTTCATTCTGGGATGATGCCAAGATCGGTTCCATGTACTGGCTGGCAGCCAATATGAATACGGAAGCATATCTTGGTTTCAATGCCTTCAATACCCAGGCTCTTACCGGGCAGCGAAATATCGACTACATCAAATACCGACAGCTCATCGCCGAGGGACATGAGTATAACGATGACCTGGCGGAACAGGTACTGGCTAAACCGAAAGAATAGCCAGATAATAACACATTTAATACAGGCCCGCCTCGATTTATTCGAGGCGGGTTTTGATTCAACAGATTGACAAAAGACACCATGAAAGTCTAGTATTGTATTATCTGCACGCACACCCTGGATAAAGCATTATCTTCAATAAATTAGTGACACATATTGCTTGAGAAAAACAGTGAGGAGGAGTTATGGCATATAAAAATATAATCCTTGATAAAAAAGAGGGTATTACGAAACTTACCATTAACCGTCCTCCGGTCAACGTTATGGACCAGGAAACACTTGGGGAAATCTGCACTGCGCTTGAAGAACTGGCTACAGATGATGAAACCAGGGTATTGCTTATTCGCGGAGAAGGCGAGAGAGCTTTTTGCGCCGGTGTCGAGGTAGCAGACCATGTCGGTGAGAAAATGCCGCTAATGATGAAGGAATTCGGACGGCTCTTTAAGCTGCTGAGAAATCTCGGTAAACCGAGTATCGCCGTTGTAAACGGCATTGCTCTTGGCGGCGGCTGCGAACTTGTCCTCGGTTGTGATCTTGCGGTAGCAAGTGAAAAAGCTAAACTCGGTCAACCTGAGATTATCCTTGGAGGACTTGCACCGGCTGCAGCGCCGCTGCTCCCCAGGATATTGGGTGAGAAGAAAGCTTTTGAAGTACTGCTTCTCGGTGAGAGTATGAATGCCGTGGATGCAGAACGATTCGGACTGGTGAACAAGGTTGTGCCGATCGAGGAACTGGATTCTGCAGCCGAAGAAATAGCCGGGAAATTCCTGAAGATGAGCGGACTGAGTGTAAAGCTTGTCAGGGAAGCATTCTACAGAAGTGCTGAAATTGCCGATCTGGATATAGCCCTGGATACAGGAGTGGAACTGGGAATCGAGAGCTGGGAAACTCATGACGGGCAGGAAGGTCTAAAAGCTTACCTGGAGAAGAGAAATCCTGAATGGACAAATAATTAACCGGCAGGGCCGAGTTTAATAGTGCGTACCATCTCTTTATATGCTAAGAGGTAAGGAGAGGGTATTAATAGAGAGGAGGTCTATTATGGCACAGAAAGTCGTCAAGACTGACTGCATCATGTGCATCAACAGTTGCGGTATTAATGCCTATGTTGAAGATGGGAAGTTAGTCAAAGTTGAAGGTATGCCCGAACATAAGATCAGCGAGGGTTATATCTGTCCCAGGGGTGAAGCCCTTGTGGAATATGTTTATGCTCCCGACCGTATCCAGTATCCGATGAAAAAGGTAAACGATAAATGGGAGAGGATTACATGGGATGAAGCTCTGGATACGATTGCTGCAAAACTAGAGGAAATTAAGGAAAAGTACGGCGCCAAAGCGCTTGCCGTATATAATGGCTCAATAGGTACTGAAAATATTGAGCTGGCCGGTTTCGCCCAGAGATTCCGCGGAGCATATGGAACCCCCAATCTACTTACCGTTGAAGGTAACTGCTTCCGTTCCAGAATCATGGCACGGCAAATGACCTTCGGGACTCAGTTTATAGAAGAACCCGGAAAATCCAAGTGCACCATCGTCTGGGGGCGGAATATGGATAACTCCGGCGGTCTGGTTGCCGAAAAAATATACAGAGCGCTGGATAACGGTACCCTGGAGCATCTGATTATAGTTGATCCCAAGCGTATTCCGATGGCTGACAGAGGGACTTATATCCAGATACGTCCGGGAACTGATACAGCACTGATGCTGGGGATGATGAACGTCATCATCGAAGAAAAGTTATACGATAAAGAATTTATCGATGAGTACACAATCGGTTTTGATAAACTTGTCGAGCATGTAAAGGAATATCCGCCGGAGAAGGTGGAAAAGATTACCTGGGTACCTGCCGAGGATATCAGGAAAATCGCCCGTATCTTTGCTACCAACAAACCTGCGTGTAACGTTGCCGGTACGGCACCTATTGATCAACACATTAATGGTTTCCAGGGTAACCGTGCCATGAATCTACTCCAGGTTATTACCGGCAACTTGAATATTCCGGGAAGCTGGATAACCATACCATTCATACGCCTGGGCGACCTCAGGTTACCGGAAGTTGACGAACCAATCGGGGCGGAAGCGCACCCCTTATTCAGACGTTTCTGGGGCAGGACGTCTCCTTATGGCCAACAGAACCTCTTTGCTGAGTCCGTGCTGGAAGGGAAACCTTATGCCTTAAAGGCTATGATAGTAAATGGTGGCAATCCCGTACTTACACTCCCCGACTCAGCCCGGATCCACGAAGCGATGGAGAAACTCGAATTCCTGGTAGTAACAGACCTGTTTATGACTGATACCGCCAAACTGGCGGACATCGTTCTTCCGGCCTGTTCCTTCCTTGAGAAGAGTGGTGTCGGATACGTTTATGGAGTTACCCTGGGTGAACCGTACGCTCTGCTGCGGAAAAAAGTGGTAGAACCCGTCGGTGAAAGCTGGCCTGACTGGAAAATCTGGACCGAATTGGGCAGGAGAATGGGCTATGACGAATACTTCCCCTGGAATTCTGACGAAGAGGTGGTAGATTTCTTCCTCGAACCTAGCGGCGTGACCAGGGAACAGCTTGACAAAGAACATCCTGAAGGTATGTATTACGTTGATGAGAACAGCAAATATCTAACTCCAAAATACAGGACTCCGTCGGGAAAAATTGAAATCTACTCAGAGACCCTGGAAGAGAATGGCTATGATCCCATACCTCGTCATATTGAGCCGACCCAGAGTCCGGTCAGCTCACCGGAACTTGCTGAGAAATATCCTGTAATTTTAACCACCGGCTCTCGTATTCCTCAGTATACTCACACTCAGTACAGGACATTGCCGTCACTGAAAAAGGAAGCACCGGAACCGATTGCAGAAATTAATCCGGTGACAGCAAAGAAATACGGATTATCTGATGGTGATACGATGTCCATAGAAACGACCAAGGGTAAAATCGCGATGAAAGCCCATTTGATCGAGGAGATGGCTCCTGATGTCGTCAGTATTCCGCATGGCTGGACGGAGGCTAATGCCAACCTGCTTACTTCGGCTGATGTCCGCGATCCCATTACAGGCTATACTGAGATGAAAGCGTTGTTGTGTAGAATACAAAAGGTATAGACGAGAATCATTATAAAATAAAGCTGTGCAGTTTAATCCAATCTGGATGCTGCACAGCTTTTTTCATTATTTGAACGTGCTGATTGAGCAGTAGGGTAGAGTTCCGTTTATGATGGAATACTCTGTTTAGGAAGTGTGTCGAGAAGTTTCTCTGCTGCTGCGTATTGTTTTGTAGCGTTCATTTCAGATGCGTCGATGTAGCGAATGGCTTTCGTTTCGCAGAATCTTACGCACTGCGGATCTCCGTCGCAGTAGTCGCATTTTATGCTGACACCTTCGGCTTTATCGAACAAAGGGGCACCGAAGGGACAGGCAACAATGCAGGTCTTGCAACCGATACACTTGTCTTTATCTATTACAACCCGGTTGAGTTCCGGGTCCTTATGACAAGCCTTGGTAGGGCAGACTTCGACACAGAAGGGGTCTTCGCAGTTCTGGCATGTCATGGGGAGATAAATACCTTCCCACTCCCATTTGAGTACTTTTATCCGGGAACGGCTGGGATTGCTGGCTCCGGTGTGGAATACGGAGCAGGCGAGTTCACATTCTCTGCATCCCGTACATTTTTCGTAGTCGATGTATAGTACTTTTCCCTGCATATCTATAACTCCCTTCTGTATGCCTGAAAATCAGTGTTTTTATTTAAAACTTCTAAAAATCTTCGATTTTCCAACCAACGCTGCATAGGATGTTCTTCTTTTATACCGGCATAAATGACCACATACCTGATAAAGAATCCTCCAAGCAGCAGGAATGCGCCTGCCAGGAACAGCAGAAAATGCTGGTCATGCAGGCGCGAATATATCCCTTCAAGGATGATAGGAAATAAAAATCCGCATATTATAATTCCCATCCAGAAAACATATTTTAAATTGCCGGACAGCAGCAGTTGGACCGAATACATTGCGTACTCTTTTAGCCTGTAGCGGGTAAAGAGGTATGAAGCCAACACTAAGGCTTCGATGACAATGATGACCTGTTCTATGGAGGAAAGAGTATTTGCCATCTGTTCCGGAAATCCGGTTGACGTAGTGAAAATGTTATATCCCGTCGATACAAGCATTGTTGCCATTGCTCCTGTCGAGAGGGCCGATACGGTAAATAACGCCGGCAGCAGCCAAGTATCCCAGAATGGTACATATCTGACAGACATGATAAGAATACCGGTATATATAGCCGTAGCAAGTGCGAAAATGAAACTGATGATATCCAGTGCGGTAATCAGCCATGACCAGAATTCAAAATCGATATTTAAGTAGGGAAGAAGAGATATCAGAAAGTCGATGCCACCGATGATAATACAGACAGAAAGGATATAGAAACCCCTTGATAACCAGGAAGTCATCGGATTCATGATGGTGTTCAGGAATCTTCTTTTGACGCCCAGTTTAAGGACAAGGAAAAATGCCCCTATGGCGACGAGTATGGGTCCCCAGAGAATGACAGGTTTTAATCCGTTGGGGATATAGCCCATCCAGTGCATAAGCAGTCCGATAGCCATTGATCCGGAGCCTATTCCTGCAAGGTATAGATATACCGCAACCTGCCAGCCCCATTCGTGCTGGGGTCTGATAGACCTGGATCTTAAAAAGTCGTCGATATTATCTATTTTCTTTTCTATCCTTACACCAAATATCAGGTATCCAGTAGTGAAATGTCTCTCTACCCCCCGGCGATCTGCATCAATATATAAATTTCATCACCGTCTTTTACCGGTTTTACCAGTTCTTCGGGATAGGCACTTTCATCATTTATGAATATATCTATATACTTGCTGAGTTTTTTCTTTTCTTCGAACAGCCATTCATCGAGTTCCGGGTATTCTGCTACAAGGTTATTAAAGCATTCACCGACGGTAGAGCCTTCTACTTCCACTAATTCCCGGTCATCGGTAATGTACTGTAAGGAGGGATGGATATGTACCTTTATACTCATATACTCAACCTGTTACCCGAAAAATATGTTATCCTCCAGCGATTACGACAACCAGATTTATATCATCTCCGTCTTTAACCTTTGTTTCCAGTCTTTCAGACAGTGTGCTTTGCATGTTGACGAACACATCGAACATGATGTTCAGGTTCCTCTCTTCATCGAACAGCCATTCATCCAGTTCCGGGTATTTCTCGACCAGCTTCTCAAGACATTCACCAACGGTTTCTCCGTCAATTTCATGTATATCCCTGTTTTCGGCCAGGTGGATCAGGAACGGGTGAAGGTGGACTCTAACACTCATCGGTTATCCTGCGACGAAACAGCCCGTTCGAGCTATACGAAATATCCAGGCTGTCTCTCGATTACAACTATACATTAATCCCGGCGGCATTCTGTACGAAGGTAACGAATTTATCCGCGATGGCTACCTGTTTGTCGATACTCTGCTCTGTAGCATCCGCATATCTGATTGCTTTCGTCTCACAAAATCGTACACACTGGGGATCTCCGTCACAGAAATCACATTTCATTACTTTCTGGGTCAATGGATTAAAAGACATAGCCCCGAAAGGACAGACGGCAACACATGACCGGCATCCGATGCAGGTATTATAATTGACCACTACCCGGTTCAGTTCCTCATCTCGAGAAATTGCCTTCATCGGGCATATCGTCATACAGGGTGCCGTCTCACATTGCTGACATGTGACGGGTATATAAATTCCCTCCCACTCTCTTTTTATAACTTTTATCCGGCTTCTCGCCGGGTTGCTGACGCCTTCATGCTGGATGCCGCAAACCAGCTCACATTCCCGACAGCCGGTGCATTTCTCGTAGTCAATAATAAGTACTTTCGCCACTTATATTCTCCTCTTTCAATATTACAGCATGTGCGAAGGCTCTTTATCCAGTCCAAGCCTCTTCAGAGTCTCTTCCGTGGGAACTCCGTTTTCATCCCAGCCGTGATGCTGATAGAACTCATCTATTGCCTTGGTGAGTTTCTCTCTATCAATACTCTTTCCGCGGACTGCAGGGATGCCTAGCTTGTTCGGTAAATCGAAGTAACGGTCTACCAGCCAGTCATCTTTACGTGTCAGGCCTTCCCTGAGGTTGAACATTCTCTCAAGGTTGTTTGACCGTTCCGCAGCTGTCCATATATCCAGAGGACTCATCTCCAGTCCGGTAATAAGATATATAAGTTTAGACCATTCTTCAAAGTTAGGATGAGTGGCACCGAGGAAAGTGGTGTGGTACTTGCAGATACCCAGGCTGTCGACAGCCATGTAGCAGTTTTCATGCCAGAATACCTGCCAGGCTTTTCCTTCATAATCCTGGTAATCCGAAGTCAGGGGACCATTATACTCAACCGGTTGACTATAAATCTTTCTCAGTACAGGCTCGGGGAGATGATAAAGATCAATGGCAGGTCGGCTCCTGAGATGGTCAGCGCCGCGGGATGCGGTGGCGATATTGAGCGCCAGCGCCGGGGTTGCTTTCTCATCGGAGTTCATCTGCCCCAATCCTTTGACACCGACCCAGTGGTCGATCGAATTCCTCCCGATTTTCTCGGCAGCGCGGTGTCCGCCCTCTGCCAGGATATCACCGAATCCTTCTCTTTCACCAATCTGACGGGTAAGTTCAAGCACGGCGTCAATGTTGCCCCAGGTCAATTCAAGGCCACCCGTATCTTCTTTGTTTATGATGCCATCTTCGTAGAGTTCGATAGCCCATGCGATAATATTGCCGACCTCAAGAACATCAATGCCGTACCTGTTGGTCAGGTATGTGCCTTCAAGAATGCCGACAGTATCGCGACAACCGGTGATAGAGCCGAAGGATACCTGGTGCGTATATTCAGGACCTTCGTCGTATGTACCTGCATAAGGGCCTTCAGGTATTACGAACTTACCTCTGCAGTGTACTCCACATCCCCAGCATCCGGCCATTCCGCTGATATATTCGTCTATAGCTTCGGCTTCCACCGCATCGGAGTTTTCGAACTGTGTGAGAAGTGAATTATGGGTATTAACCAGTCCCTGGGAATTTGTAGAATCGAAGATAAATGGTGTACCTAGTCTGCCCTGGGTCTGGCTGACCTTGGAAGAGGTAATTTGTGACATAAATTCCCGGTTATAATCCAGGGCTTCACGCGGATGAGCCAGTGTGATATCCATCGTACCCCTGGCAGCTACTGCCTTGAGGTTTTTAGAGCCCAGCACTGCTCCCATCCCTGTCCTGCCGCCGGAGTTCTTCAGACCTGTCATTACGTTGGCGAATCGGACCATCTTTTCACCACCAGGTCCGATGGTAAGTACCTTGATATCCCTGTCACCAAGTTCATCACGAATAACCTGCTGTGACTGGGCGACATATTGTCCCCAGACATTCTCTGCATCCCTGATCTCTATTTCACCGTTGTGTACCCAGAGGTAAACAGGTTTCGGTGCTTTACCTGTGATAACCAGGTGGTCGAATCCTGCCCACCTCAATTCAGGGGTAAAGAACCCGCCACCATTACAGCTTCCGTAATAATTAGTAAGGGGAGACTTGCCACATACGTGAACGCGACAGGCAGCCGATGCCGGTGTGCCAACCAGCAGACCTGCGCTGATTATGGCTACATTATCCGGACCAAGTGCATCGACTCCAGGTTTGAGGTGATTGTACAATAAATAAGCATCAAGACCCCGGCTGCCGATATATTTCTTACGCATCTCCACTGATATCGGGCTGGTCTCGATTTTACCGCTGGTCAGGTCAATAAACGCTACTTTTCTATTAAGAGCCATTGTACTTATTTTTCTCCTTGCTCTTTTTTCATTATTTCTTCCGTCAGTTTGCGGTTAGTCTCCCAGACGGGACCTCGTATCTTGGGGAAATTGGGTCCTATCCAGGACAGACGCCATTCGAACCCGCATTTCGGACAGGCTGCCTTTTCAGCCCCTGAAGGAAAAGAAATTCTTTCGAAGCATTGGAGGCACCTTACTGATCCCATGCTTCTGGTCTTGATAAGGCTATGCATTGTAGTTTCATTTTTATTATCCAAATTTACCTCCTCTGTGCACCTGCACCCTAAGGAATATTAACAAACCCATATTGAGAGTGTCAAACGTACAAACATTATGTATATATTTGTAAAATAATATTATCCGAAAGTATCGGATATTGACCTTTGTTGCAGCAGAAAAATGGTATGAATAAATATATGATATATGGTATAGTGTTAATTCAGTTGTTGCAGTTCCTAAGCCTGGATTCCACAAGTAAGAACTGTTGAAAAACCAAGAATTGTATACTAAAATGGCATTTGAGGTGACACAGGATGGCGGATGAAGGAACTTCCGAGAATATTCATACTATGCAAAACGGAGCTATCGGAGTATTCGAAGAAGCTGTAGCCAGAGCGGAAAAACTAGGTAGAATGGCCCGAGAAGCGGCAGAAGTGTCCACCAAAACGTCTCAAGATGCTCTTGAACGGGCTGAGAGAATAAGTAAAGAAACTCAGGAAGCAGCCCAGGTAACAGTCAGGACAGCCCAGGAAGCCATAATCAGGGCTGAGAAAATTAGCCAGGAAGCCCGTGAAAATGCCGAGGTTGCGATTAAAGCTGCTCAAGAAGCGATTGAGAAGGCTGAAGATTCTGCCAGAGCACCCACAGAAGCGGCTAAGACGATATTACAGGAATTCGAAGATGCGATAAGTCGTGCCGAGGAAATAAGCAGGGAAGCGCAGGAACTCTCCGAAGTGGCTTTAAAAGCTTCACAGGACGGACTGACCCGTGCTGAAGAAGCGGGCAGAGCAGCAAAGGAAAAAGCCGACATATCCATCAGGACGTCTCATGAAGTAACAGCCAGAGCAGAAGAAATTGGTAAAGCGGCTAAGAAGGCAGCCGAAGATTCCGTTCAAGCAGCAAAAGAAGCGGCTGCCAGGACTGAAAAAGCAAGTAAAGAAGCAATAGAACTGTCAGCCAGAGCTTCAAAAGAAGCTGTGAGCAAGGCTGAGAAGGCGAACAGGGATGCGGAAGAAGCGGCGGCGGTATCCATAAGGACAACTCAGGAAGCCGTTGAAAAAGTAGAGAAAATCAGTCTTGCGACAAGAGAATCTGTAGAAGCGTCCTCAAAAGAGGTCCAAGAACTTGCTACTCGTGCCGAAGGTATAAGCAATGAAGCTAGAGACACGGCGGTATCCTCTGCAGCAGCAGCCCAGGAAGCTGTATCAAAAGCGGAAGTTCTAAGCAAAGAAGCTAAAGAATTTGCTGAGGGAATTCTTAAGACATCACAGGCAGGATTAGCACAAGCTCTTGAAATAAGCCAGCAAGCTAAAGCGATATCTGAAGCATCGGCTCAAGCTTCCCGCGAAGCTGTAGCAAAAGCTGAAGAAATCAGCAGAACCGCTAAGGAAGTAGCTGAAACTTCAGCCAAATCCGCCAGGGAAGCGATTGAAGCTACTATTGCGGCGACACATGAAGCAATCAGACGGGTTGAAGAGAGTGGAAGACAAACTCAGGAAATGGCGGAATCACTGGCTAAGGCGTTCGAAGAAGCTATCAGTAACGCAGAAAAAACTACATGGTCTGTGAAGGAAACGGCAAAAGAAATCACCGATGCGGCTAAGAAAGCTATGGATGTAGCAATAGCGTCGGCACGTCAGGCTATCGATATTGCAGTTACTGCTTCACAAGAAGCTATCAGTACAGCGGAAGGAATCGGTAAAACAGCCCGGGAAACTGCTGAGAAATCAACCAGAGCTCTTGAAGCGTCAACAAAGGCGTCGGCAACGGCAGCCAGGGAAACATCAGATGCTTTGATGAATGAAGCGAAAAAGACGGCAGAAATTTCCATAAAAGCTGCTCAGAAAGCCGCAGAAGAGTCCACCCGCATTGCCAGAGAAGCTGCGGAAGTGTCGATAAAATCATTCGAAGAGGCGATAAACAAGGCTGAAATAGCCGGTAAGTTAACCCAAGAATCAGCCGAACTCTCTTTAAAAGCATTTGATAGTGTAATAAGTGGTGAGGAACCAAAACAAGAAGAACCGGTAGAGACGGACCAAGCTGAAGTGCAACCGGAAGCTGAAGAAGAAGAGGAACCGGTAGAGGAAGAGAAACCGAAAACTGATGAGAAAACCAAAGAAAAAGTAACTGGTACTCACAATCCGGACGAAGTAAAAGCTGACGATACCAAGCAAAAGATTGAATCTCGCCTGGAATTTCTAGCGAGAATGTACGACCAGCGTAAGAACTCAATGCCGGCTGACGAGTCCGGTGAAGATAAAGAAACTTAGCGCGTAAATAAGAAATTAAGAAACATAGTATAGAAATATCAGGCAGGTTTACAGTAAAATAAAAACGGTAAATACCGTATATGAAGGAGGTGTCCGTTGGCAAATCCTAAGGGGCAGGCAAATAAGGCTGGTGAGGTCAAGGATGAGGAGGTTGTAGCAGAAACTCCGGCCGAATCAGCGCAGGTAGCTACCAGTCCACTTGATGAAGTACTCGGTCAGGCACAAAGAGCCTATTCTGCTTATATGGATGCCACTCGCGAGGTATCCAGGATATATCGTGAGAATGAGATCCAGGTAGGAGAAGCTTATTTACGCGTCGTTCAACAAGCAAATGAGGCCTGTGAATCGGCAATAAAGCAGGCAAACAAGAACCGTGAGCAAGCTGAAAATCGAGCCAGAGAAGCTTATCAGAGAGCGATGGAACAAGCAGAAGAAAAAGCCGGAGAGACCATAGCTGAAGCTTTAAAAGCCCGTGACGAAGAGTTGACCAAAGCGTGGGAACTCAGAGAAGAAACAGTTGCTCAGGCCTGGGAGATATATTCCAAGGTAGTCAGATAATAACATCAAGTAGAGTCTGATAAGAAAACCGGTCCGATAGGTTATAACAGGGACGGAATATCTTTCAGCGTGCCGTCGAAGGCAGAATCGTACTCAATTCCGTCCTGCCTTCTTTGAAGAGTTGTAATAAGGCTGATCGTCTTGGTAAAGTACTCCCTGATCTTCGCTATATCAATGAGTTCTGACAGTATAATAGACACATCCAGGGACCCACTTTCCCGTGGATAATCACCGCTCCGGATTATTGTATCCGGAGCGATTGTTTTTATGTGCATTCCGAGTTCTTTTATCAGATCCATGTTCATTTCTTTCGCTGGGGCGGAAACAAGGTAAAGTGCTCTTCGTGAATCCATCGGATTGCAGTGAACGGAAAGCCGGCTGATAGCTTCATCCAAAGCCTGGACGCCTTTCTGGTTTTCATCGACCTTTTTCCTGAAATCGCGTGTCCTTTCAAACATCGACTTCACAAAAGACAGGTTAGATTTGCTGTATCCGATGACAGTCCAGCCTACCAGGGTCTGGATAATATCACCTGCGTCCAGAACCTTTGCTCCAACATACTTGGGCTTTTTCTCCTCGCCGGCACAAAGAAGGTTATAAAATGGTTCGACTATCAGTGAATTAATCTTCGACAGGTTCGTAAGGAGAGATGCATCATTCCTGATAAATCTCTGATTGTCCACAAGAAATACGGCATCAGCCACCAGATAACATGATTTCAGACTCGTGGCGGCATTATATATGGTCCTTTCTTCGGTTTGTTCTTCATGTTCGAATGGGAGAACTGTCAGGTTATAGACAGGTTTGTCGATAAAACGTTCCTTGATGTACTGGGTCAATATCGGTATAGACCCTGAACCTGTTCCTCCGGCAGATCCCGCTATTAGAAGGAATGCGTCAGCTTCTGTTAACCTTTTGGTGTTTCTTATGGAATCGACTACTTTGTCGGCATCTTCTTTAGCTACTTCGGCACCGAGTTCGTTAATCTTGCCGACTCCGTGACCACCTGTTTTTCTACCGCCGATAAGTATACGGTGTTCATAGTCAGGTTTTATTCGTTTCAATCCACTCAGGTCGGTGATATCCGTATTTACAGCATAAGCGCCGATTACGATTTCGATATTGCGCTGGCTTCGTGCTCTGCTGTTCAGCCGGGCAAATTCGTCGGCTATTCTCCCGCCGCATTGTCCCAGCCCAATTATGACTAATTTCATCTTTCACCTGTATGGGGCATGGAGGTTGAGATATTATACCTCAACTGATACGTAAATAGAATAACAGGTTTCTGTTTTACGATGCAAGTAATGTATAATTATAAGCCCTGGTCCGAGATATATTTGGTTAGATCGGCCATACGGCAAGAATAACCCCACTCGTTATCGTACCAGGCCATGACTTTTACCATATTGTCAGCTATAACCATAGTGCTTGGCGCGTCAATGATAGCACTTGCCGGATTTCCTGAGAAATCAGTGCTGACAAGTTCTTCTTCACAATACTCCATGATTTTTGACATCGAGCTTTCAGCCGCTTCTTTAAACGATCGATTAATGTCTTCTATCGTGACGTTTTTCTTTAGTGTGGCAACAAGGTCTACTACCGAGACGGTTGGAACAGCGACTCGAAACGCGATCCCATCGATTTTTCCTTCCAGCTCAGGGATAATCCTGGTCACGGCTTTGGCAGCGCCGGTCGTGGTAGGGATAATATTCATCATGGCTGCTCTGGCACGCCTGAGATCGGAATGCCTTCCATCCAGAAGTCTCTGGTCCGAGGTTACGGCGTGAACGGTGGTCATCAGCGCTTTTTCAATGCCGAACGTGTCATGAAGTACCCTGGCAACAGGGGCAACGCAGTTGGTCGTGCAGGAAGCGTTAGACAATAAATGGTGGTTTTCCGGTTGGTAAAGATGTTCGTTGATACCATACACGAGCATGATATCTTCGTTCTTGGCCGGAGCTGATATCAGTACTTTCTTGATTCCTTTCTCTATGAGAAGTGCCGACATTTTTGCATCTGTAAATACACCACTACACTCCAGAACGATATCGACTCCACAGTCCAGCCAGTCGACATCTTCGGGTTTAGCTACATTGAATATTCTAATCTTTTTACCATCGACAATTACCGAATTCTCGTCATAATCCACCTCGCCAGGATATTGACCATAGACAGTGTCCCTTTTTATCAGGTGGGCATTTGTTTTCGGATCTGACCAGTTATTTACCGCGACTACTTCGATATCGTCTTTGTAGTACTTATTTATTGCTCGTAAGGTTAGTTTGCCGATGCGTCCGAAACCGTTGAAACCAACTTTTACCGTCATTTTTCCCCTCTGCAATTTGATAATTTTGTTATGACAGTTTTTGCCTGTCAGGATATTTCATAATAATCGATATCATCTTCCGTAAAGCTCTTTACTTCACCGTCTACCAGCATAGCCTTCAGGTGGGCGAGGGTTTCAAGTAATGCCATACGCTTGTGCATCGGGGGAAGATCTTTGTATCTGATTCCGCCGGATTCAGGGATCCAGGTGATGGCCGACGATATCTTATAAGCTGTTTTCGGTCCTTCTTTCAAGGTATTCATAATCTCCAGGTTTCTCTGGTGGTGATGGTGGGTTATTTCCGCTATTCTTTTATGCAGATCGTAATAAATGTTCTCGTGTGCCGGCAGTACTATTTCTACATCAAGTCCATCCAGTGTTTTCAGGGAGTCCATAAATTCACCCAGGGGATTCTCCCCGGCGTAGGGAAGCAGGCTGATATTCGGTGTTATCACCGGCAGGACATGGTCACCCCCGAAAAGTATTTTACTAGTCGGTTCGTAAAGACATATATGACCTGGAGCGTGACCGGGAGTCCAGATGACCTGCAAGCTATAGTCTCCTGCGGAAATAATTTCACCACCTTCTACAGTACTATCCGGTATCACGGGTGTCTGTAAGCGATGGGTGTCCCGAGATGGAAGGCCTGGCATAGGCAATTCATTTTGAGGGGCGCCGTTTCTCATCCAGGACTCTTCTATATCGCTCAGCGTTTCATACACTGCGGTATATCTGTACATGAGTACCTCTTTCTCGCGGCGATGAATTATAATCTCAGCATCGGTGTAATTTTTCAAGGTATGCACCAGTCCGTAGTGGTCGCCATGGACGTGGGTAACGATTATTCTTGTTATAAGATCCAAACCTGTCCCAATTTCTGAAAGTTGATCTTTCATTGCCTGCAGAGCTTCTTTACTGTCCCAGCCAGCATCGATCAGGAGGTATCCGTCATTATCGCGGACCAGGTATGTATTGGTATGTCCAAGGGGATTGTTGTGAATAGGTATCTGTAGCTGATAAATGCCCGGTTTGACTTCAATCATTCTTGCTTTTCATTATTCCAATCTCACTTTATTATCAGGACCTGTCGAAGGACCTGATTCCACGGTATTCGGCGTTTTTCCCCAATTCTTCCTCGATTTTGAGAAGTCGATTGTATTTAGCGGTGCGTTCCGATCGGCAGGGGGCGCCCGTCTTTATCTGACCGGAATTCATTGCTACCGATAGATCAGCTATAGTGGTGTCTTCGGTCTCGCCTGAGCGATGGCTTATCATTGCCGTCCATCCCGCACTGTAAGCCATTCTTATTGCTTCCAGGGTTTCGGTCAGTGTTCCTATCTGGTTAAGCTTGATAAGGATAGAGTTCGACGCTTTTAATTCAATTCCTTTTCTCAGCCGGTTAACATTAGTGGTATAAAGATCATCGCCGACCAGCTGTATTCTGTTACCCAGCTTTTCAGTAAGGAGGCACCAGCCGTCCCAGTCGTCCTCTGACATCCCGTCCTCGATACTTATGATCGGGTAATTGGAAACCCAATTGGCATAATAATCAACCATTTCAGTCGAAGAAAGGGAAATGCCTTCTTTTTTCAATACATACTTACCATCGATAAAGAACTCGCTTGATGCCGGATCAAGGGCGATGAAGCAGTCCTTGCCCGGTTGGTATCCGGCTTTTTCGATAGCAGCCAGTACCGCTTCAATGGCATCTTTATTCGATGGCAGGGAAGGGGCGAATCCTCCCTCATCACCGACATTCGTGTTAAGTCCTCTGTCTTTCAGTACGTTTTTCAGGGAATGATAGACCTCCACTCCCGTTTGCAGAGCATGGCTGAAGCTGTCCGCACCAACAGGAGCGACCATAAATTCCTGGAAATCGGTAGAGTCTGCGGCGTGTTTGCCGCCGTTCAGGATATTCATCATGGGTACCGGCAGTATGTATTTATCTGCCGGATTAAGGCTGCGATAAAGAGGAGTACCAACGGACCTGGCTGCAGCGTGGGCAACTGCCAGTGACACCCCGAGTGTGGCATTTGCTCCCAGCCGTGATTTGTTCTCAGTGCCGTCGAGTTCGATAAGCTTTCGGTCTATTGTTTCCTGGTTATCAGCCGGCATTCCTGTCAGGGCTTCAGCTATTTCGCCGTTAATATTTTTTACTGCATTCAGTACGCCGAGTCCGTTAAAACGTGGACCGCCGTCACGCAGTTCGACGGCTTCATATTTACCGGTACTGGCCCCGGATGGAACCGCCGCGGTACCCGTTGCACCATCGGATAGGACTACTTCGACCTCTATGGTAGGATTCCCTCGTGAGTCCAGTATCTCCCTGCCTTTGATTTTTTTTATATCTGCCATGGTATCATCACCTATTCTCAAATAATAAGTTCGAGGGCTTGCTTTACCGCTTGGGAAGGACTCTGAACATAGATAATCGAATCATCCTGTTTTCCGTCTATGGAAACCGACCATGTATTCAGACCGATAACCGGTGTATTTCCTGCCAGGGCGTAGGCAATCTCCGAAAGAGTACCGTAACTGCCACCAATGGCGATCACGGCTTTTGCCGACCGTACTACGACCACGTTACGAGCGTATCCCATGCCGGTAGCGATCGGTATCTTCACATGGGGATTAGCTGCGTCAGGGTCATCTCCGGGAAGTACCCCTATTGTGATTCCGCCTTCACTCTCAGCCCCCCGACAGGCGGCTTCCATTGTTCCGCCGAGCCCGCCACAGATAAGGGCAGCTCCCTGCCTGGCGATCTCTTTGCCTACTTCTTCAGCAAGCCCGGTTTCTTCAGGTGAAGGGTCACGGGCTCCGATAACAGCGATTATTAGTTTCCTCTGCGACATAGAATTACTCATTATACCATATATAAAAAAGATTAACGAAAATTTTGGTAATTATTTTGGGTAGCAGGATAGTATATTTTCAGTAAGAAAATAGGTTCAGGATATCTTACTTGAAAGAGTTAATGAGTTTAATGAACTCATTCCAGTGGTTTATTTCCAGGCAGTCGTATTGGGGATCGGGCTTGCCGTCCCGGGGATTGTACCAGACCGGATGCATTCGGGCGGTGATGGCACCTTTAATATCGAACTTAGGTTTGTCCCCGACGAACCAGATTTCCTGAGGTTCAAGCTCCATTTTCCTGGCAGCAATATCGTATATCCGTGGGTGAGGTTTTCTGACCCCATAATCGGCACTCGATATTACGAATGCGAATCTTCGGAGAAGACCGTGTTTCTCCAGTTCTTCTTCGAGTATTATACCGGAAAAGGAAGCGTTGCTGAGTATACCGGTTTTTATATCGTGCCTTTCCAACGTATCCAGGACATCATATATACCCTCCTCGGGGGAAAACGTATGTGCCGTATTCCAGCATATTCTTGCCGCTTCCTCGTGACTAATGGACAGCGTTATTCCCGCGGTATCGAAAAGCAGTTTGTAAAAGCTGATAACATCCTGTTCTATCATTGATTCTATCCTGACCTGCTCGAATTCCGCGTTAATGTGGTTAGCGATATCCTGGAGTGCTTCGGGTGTAATGCTGGTCTCCTTTTCAGCGAATTTCAATATAGCTTCATTAGCACGGATCCAGTCGATCGTATGAAGTCGCAACACGGTGTCACCAAGGTCGAAAATTACACCGGAAGGTTTTTTCATGATCACTTAGCTAAAGTGTATTCCCTGATCTTATGAGTTATTGTTGTAATTGAGTCTAACTTATGTCTTATTGATTTAAGATGGTTTTTTACTGCCGCCTCGCTCATATTAAGGTTTTCGGCGAGTTCTTTAATCGCAATACCTTTAGATAACTTTTTTAAGAGTTCCATTTCTCTTGGAGTTAACTCTATATCAACACCTTCTTGGGATATGGCTGATTCAAATAACTTTAATGTGCTGTTATTTGGTGATGAAATCAGTTGTAACCTAAGGCGTTCCATAATCCACATTCGAACTAATGTCGTTGGCCCTATACCTAATTCCTTTGCTTCCTTCCTTAGCTGTTCCCACGTTTCTGCTGGAAGACGCACAGGAATTACTTTATCCAATGGTTGTTTCACTTCGATTTGAACAACTTCATCGGATTCATTCCAGGCTTCACCCTGCTCGATATTTTCCACTTCTTTATCTATATCAGCCACAATACGTACCTCATGTAACTTTCTTAAAATATCGTTTTTCAGTTTCTGTCATTTGTCTAGCAGTAGCTACTTTCCAATCTCCTTTACCTTTATATACCAGAACAACCAATATATAACGACCTGCATTTGATTGTCCAAATATCTTGTAAAGCCCCTCTTTGCTCTTTCTAATATGGCGTTGTTCAGAAAAACAAGCGTCTTCAACTTCTTTAAAATCTATCCTATGTTTTACCTCGATTTTATCTAAAATATGATCATCAATCTCGAGTGATTCGATGCGAAGTATTAACCTTCTCTCAAACAGTAATTGTATACAATTTGTATACGTATTGTCAAATATGCGATATACGACTTGTGTTTTTATTATAAGCGACAAAACCAGGTTGACGGAATAGAACAAATGTGCTAATTTATGCTCATATATCAACATACTATGATCGAGCTATGGAGTTTGATATGGGCGAAGATGCCGCTCGAAAAGAGATAGATGAGTTACCTGAGAACTTCGAAGTGATACAGGACCTGCTTCCTGAACAAATTAACTACAAAGATGAAGGCTGTGACCTGGCGGATTCCTGCCTTAACTGTCCTTACGAAGAATGTATTTATGAAAAACCCGGAGGAAAGCGCCTCTGGAGGAAGAAGGAACGCTCTGCCGAGATGATAAGGCTTCATACCGAGGAAGGAAAAACAATACGGGAACTTGCAGTTATGTATGGTGTAAGCAGGCGTACCGTGCAGAGGGCTTTAAAATTTGCCAGGAGTTCAATCGATAACGACAGGAGTAATACAGATGACTGAAGAATTCAATCCGGCTGAACTGAAAAGACGTGACTCCGAACGACTTAGAAGATATCGCGAACTCCTGGACTTTTATCATGGCCTGCACTGGGAAGGCAGGGCAAGGCGCGGCGATAAGCGTCTAACCTTTAATTATGCCAAGGTTTTTATAGATAAAGTTGCTTCTTACCTGATGTCGGGAATTCACTTTACCGTTGAGCCGTCGGATGACAGCGATAAATCCAGACAAGAAGCATTAAAAACCGAAGCGGCACTGAACCGGGTATATGAGCAAAATAACCTCGAACAGCTTGATTTTGAGACAGAAATCGACTGCGCTATCCTTGGTGATGCCTGTTACAAGGTGATCTGGGATCCCGGTAAAAAAGCGGTATCCGTTACTGCTCCTGATATACAGGGAATATATACCTGGTGGACAGGTGACGATACTTCACGGACCTGGAGAGTTGCTTCCCGTTACAACCTGGCACGGGATGTGGTACACGAACTCTATGGTGTGAAGGTTAAAGATAAAACATCGGGCGTTGTCGAATTGTGGACGGAGGATGAGTTCGAGTTGTGGATAGACGGAGTGCTGACAGAGAAGAAATCAAATCCATACGGATTCATACCTTTCGTTATCTTCCCAAACCTTAGAGAACCGAAAAAATTCTGGGGTATATCCGACCTTTCACAGATAATAGGCCCACAGCGGGAGCTGAACCGGGCTACGTCTCAACTATCACGAATACTTGAATTATCGGGTAATCCGATCGCTGTGCTGGAAAATGTAGAGGAATCCGAAGACATCGCCGTCAGTCCCGGCGCGGTCTGGAATATACCGGAGGATGCCAAGGCATATCTCCTGGACCTGCTGCAGGGAGGAGGTGCAAGACTTCATATCGACTATATAAACCTGTTGTACCGTATCCTGCATGACCTTTCGGAATCTCCGCGGGCTGCCTTCGGCGGTACCGAAAGAGATTTATCCGGAGTCGCTCTCGAAATAGAACTACAGCCGCTGCTGCAGAAGGTTCGGCGAAAGAGAATCATACGAACGGCTGCATATAATCGTAGAAACAGGCTGGTCCTGAAACTACTTGAAAAATACAGTAACGAGGATTTTGGCGATCACCAGTTGAGGGTTGTCTGGGGGCCGATACTACCACAGGATATCTCAAAGCTGGTTGGAAATGAACAGATCCTGGTACAGAACGGTATTCATTCCAGGCGAAGGGCGATGGATGAGATGGGAGTAAACGACCCTGAGATGGAGTTCGGCAGGTGGCTGGAGGAAAGGAAAACGATTCTAAGTATGAACAGAGAACTGAATGCGGGGACCGGCGGGAACGGTGCGAGAGTGAGAGTAAACGGATCCCGAACGGATACCATCGAACACATACCCTGATTCTGAAAACAAGGGAGGAAAAATGGAAGAAATCCTGAAAAACGAAGAGAAACAGGAACAAGATGTACCTGAGTCAGAAGAAGACGAATCATCCGAGGTAATATCCCGGGTTGCCGAACTGGAACAGGTAGTGACTGAAAGGGACGGTGAGATCGGTAGACTAAAGCACACAACCGAGGAACTCGAGGAGCGCTGCCGGACACTCGAAGAATCCCTTACTAAAGCAGTGACCGGATATAAGACACTCGTCATCAAGTCGAATCCGGATATAATCGAAGACCTGATAGATGGCGATACTATCGAATCCATCAACGAATCGCTGGAAAAAGCGAAAGACCTGGTCAGCAGGGTAAGGCAGGGTGTGGAAACCGAGATTTCAAAGGTAAAGGTACCTGTGGGGGCACCTGAGAGATCGTCCCCGGATCTGTCGACTCTCTCACCGGCTGAAAAAATAAGATATGCAATTGGAGGTAATGAATAATGGCTCTAAGTCTGACAGAAGCAAGCAAACTATCCAACGATATTCTCCTGCAGGGAGTGGTTGAGACAATAGTAAAGGACTCCCCGGTACTGCAGTATATGCCCTTTATTGAGATCACAGGAAACGGATTGACCTACAACCGTGAGGACGCATTGCCTGATATAGATTTCTATGACGTAGGTGATACCTGGAATGAGTCCACTCCGACCTTTACCCAGGTCACGGCAAACCTGAAGATAATGGGCGGTGATGCAGACGTGGACAATTTTCTCAAGGCAACCCGCTCGAATATACAGGACCTGGAAGCAGCCGTGATCGAACTGAAAGCCAAGGCGTTGACGAATAAGTTCGAGGAGACTTTTATATACGGAGATTCTGTAGTCAATACAAAGCAGTTCGACGGCTTGAGAAAGATCATCGATACAGAGATTCCCGGCAGTCAGGTAATTGCTGCCGGTGCTTCGGGCGCTTCGCTGACGCTGGGAATGCTGGATGAATTAATCGATGCGGTTAAAGGCGGGAAACCGGATATGCTGCTGATGAACCGTCGTTCGAGAAGAAAGATCAACGCACTCGTCAGGGCTACCGGCGGAATGATGGAAACCGACCGTGACAAATGGGGGAATTTCATCCAATACTGGGACGGCATACTAATCGGAGTGAACGACTGGATACTGGATACGCATGTTGTCGAAGACAGTGTTGAAACCGCAGTGACCGGCGGTGATTGCTCCGTAATCTACGCGGTGCAGTTCGGAGAAGGAGCCTTGTGTGGGCTGACTTCGCCGGGTCATCTGACGGTGGAACCGGTAGGTGCTCTCGAAACGAAGGACGCAACCCGTACCAGGATCAAGTGGTACTGTTCGATGGCGCTGTTTTCAGAGATCAAAGCAGCGGCCTTGATCGGTGTACAGAACTAATAACGATACGGGGAGGAATGTATTCCTCCCCGAAGGAGAAAGGAAATGACACAAGCGGTTATTGAACACATCGAGCACCCATTTGCCAGAGGGTTGCTGACTCTGAACGGTATCCAGTGGAGTGATGAGAAAACAACCTCGACGGATAATTATGAGACAGTCGAGGAGATTACCGTAAATCCTCCGACATTGGGCGCGGTCATAGAATACGAATTCGGTCTTACCTGCGCTGTGAAATCCAGTGGAGATACGGAGTCGGTCCTATTCAAGTGGCAGGCGAGAAATAAGGGAGGAACGTGGATCGATCTTACCGGTGAGATAGAATATCCGGATGATGCATCCGAGTATAAAGAATATACCTGCAGCGGTCGTTTCAAACCGGTCACAAATTTCGATTCCATACCATTTGACGTCCGGCTTGTAGTGAAATCGGGATCGGCTAGCGGTGAGAATGCGATAGCGAAAACTAAGAACTCGAGTTACATCCGGGTTATCTATTCCGGTTCTTAATACGGGTATGCCGGCAAGAGAGGGCTGCAGTCTTCTTTTGCCGGCGAATATCCAGGTGAGGTAGGGTAAATGAACTTAACCGAAATGAAAACGATTGTAAGGCGTGATCTTCACGATGAGGATTCCCAAAATTATCGCTGGACAGATGATGAACTGGAGAGGCATATTGCCCGTGCGGTAAAGGAATTTTCAGGGGCTCTTCCATATGAGCAAAAGGCTGTTACATCTACTACGGCGGGATCGAGAGAAATCGATATCTCCAGCATTACGGAAAGAGTGTCGGTTGAAGCTGTGGAATACCCTGTCGGCAACTATCCTCCACTGTACCAGCGATTCAGTCAGTGGGGAGATATTCTGACAATTCACAGCGATGAAGTGCCTGACGGTTCCGACGTGTATATCTATTACGGAAAACTGCATACTCTCGATTCTTCTACGTCTACTATTCCGGCAGTCAATGAAGACCTGGTTGCTGCCGGAGCTTCCGGTTTTGCGGCAGTAGAGTGGGCGATATACGCGGTTAACCGGGTTAACACGGGGGGTGTAAATACTCCGGAAGAGTTTCTGACCTGGGGGAGAAAGAAGCTGAGCTATTTCAGGCGGGAGCTTAAAAAACTGGGAAATAAAAACAGGGTGAGAATAAGTTCTCTGTACAGACCTTACCATCCGCCGGTTTCGCAGTCGACTGATTATGGACCGTAAGAGATAAGTACTAAATACCAATACCAAATTGTACTGAAAAGTGGAATAATCAAGCCGTTCGTGGTGAGCCTGTCGAACTGCAACGGCGCCCTTCGACAAGCTCAGGGTGAACGGATTAATTATAACAGCAATTGACGCAACTAATTTACTAATTCTATTTGTTAAAAGGATATTCTACACAGAATGTAACTGGAGTGCCCCTTAGAAGAGCGGGGAAAGATGAGAGAACTAACATCGACACTTTTATCGGCCCAGAAAAAAGGCAGTGGGGTACCATACCTTAAGATTGAAGCCAGTAATAAAATTTCAGGCATCGCAAGACTGGACTGGCAGAGATTATATGAAGGCGGCGAAGATGACTATTATCACTCGCTGACCGTTCCGGGTGATGGTTCTCTGGTGAGGGTCAGGGTAAGTCTGCCGGGGGATGGTCAGAAGCTCTACATACAAAGAGTGACAAATCCGGGACCCGGATCGGATTTCAGTACCTGGACATACACAGGGAATTACGGCTGCATTGCCGTTGCTGCTGCTTCACTGGGAGCTGAAGTATTCATATTCTGGATAAATACAAGCCAGGAAGTATTCTACGTAAAAAGTACGGATTACGGAGAAGACTGGAATAGTCCGGTGCTGATAGATTATACACCTTCAACTGCCGCCGGAGGTCTGTCTGCGGCTTATAAACCGAACGGTGATGTTGCAGTATTTTTCACGGACCAGAATAGTCTGTACGTCAAGAAACGTACTGGTGGGAGCTGGCAGTCGAAAACGGCATGGGATAAAGAGACAGGAGATCTGTCAGGCGTTGCCGTATGTTATGGTCCCGACTGGAATATAGCTGTTTCCGGTGAAGATACAGCAGGGAATTATAGGATATGGAGCCTGGTACACGGAGATGGCGGTGATTTTGAAGAAGGTGTGTGGTCGGCGCTCGAGGAGTTCGCTTCAGCTCCATCCGACGGAGAGTATGAATTTCTCAGTATTTTTATGGATAATCCCGATGTTTACCGGTGTTTTTACACCGAAAAATATTCCGGTACCGAGTCCTGGAACAGACCTTTCTGGTCCCATTCATTGGTAGCGGCTGCGTATTCCGACAATCTGTGGCGGGAACCGATACCTTTCGATCTTTCATCCGAGTATGGCGTTGCAATGGCTCATCATGGTGATTATTGCTGGCTTTCAACTCCATGTGGTGTCTGGAGAGCCGGGCTGGTCGAAAACAGTGTTGATCTAACACCAGACGTGATATCCATCCGCCAGGAAACAGACCCGGGCAGGGACATACTCACGATAGAACTACGAAATGACGACGGCAGGTACGGTTCACTGCCAGCACCTCTCGGTATGGGTTGCCGGCTGGATATCAGTCCAGGATATGTTACTTCCCAGGGAAATGAAGTAAGTACCGGGCAGGCATATGTTCTTGAAGCTTACGAATATGTCAGCGGAGGAGGTCGATCTTCTCTTTTCCTTTACGCATACGGCGGCTGGAGCAGGATCAGCAGATGGATATCGAAAACTCAGTTCAGGTTTAATGAATCCTCCGGTGAAATGAACATTAAACAAATACTTGAATTCGTCCTGGCCAGGACAGGTTTCAGACTGGAGGTAGTATCGGAATCATCGGTTATAACCGGCTTCTACCCGGATTTTACCGTTCATGCCGGAATCAGTGGTGAAACTGTTATCAGGAAATTGCTGTCGATGGCACCCGATGTAATTTTTATTG
Organism: uncultured Dehalococcoidales bacterium; assembly: GCA_964493985.1. Lineage (GTDB taxonomy): Bacteria > Chloroflexota > Dehalococcoidia > Dehalococcoidales > UBA2162 > MGML01. The sequence goes on along the minus strand of CAZBQL010000025.1, from coordinate 5,750 downwards.
AAGGTGATGTTGCTTATCTGGTAAATCCTCTGTCTTCCGACACTCCTGTATATTCCTACGGACAGGACCATGTAATCACAGAAGGCAGATACCGTTCTTCTTCCTGGAAACTAAACCGGATTACCGTGGAGGGATATGATGCCACGGCGGGAGAAAGAATCATAAAAGACAGTTTTGCCTGGGACCAGATACACGAACAACTGACACGAACTGAAAGATTGATCGATCGGAACATAAGCACCGTTGAAGAGGCAGAAGAAAGAGGAGAGATATATCTGCGAAATGCCGAAAGTGAAGCTCAGGATGGGATAATCAGTATTCCCGTGAATTGTGGCCAGCAATTGTATGATGTGATCGATATTACGGATGAACGCGCCGGACTGATTGAGGAAAGGAAACGGGTAGTGGGACTAACACTCATATATAATCCTCAAAAAGGAGAATACAGGCAAAATCTTGTACTGGGCGCGGTTTAACGTGAAGGAATGATGCCTGAAACGGAGAAATATGAATGGATGTTGTAAAGGGAATACTAAACAGTTTCAGTGCCGGAAATTATACTGCCACTGTTCAGATACCCGGCAGCGACAAGGTTTACCTGAACGGGATCGCGGTCAGTAGAAACATTCCAGCCGAGGAAATGATTTCAGGCAGAAGCCTCGTTATAGTATTCTTCGATGATTTCAACTCGAAGGAAGCAGTAATAACGGGGGTTTATACTCAATAAATATCTAATTACTGAGGGCGGATGAACTTGTATCCCATTCCGTGTTCGGTAACGATGATATGGGGTGATTCGACACTGTCATCGAGTTTTTGTCTCAGGTGCTGAATATGGACTCTCAGTAAATCTCTGGCATCGGAATATGTTTCTCCCCATACCTTGGACAGAAGTCCCTCGTGAGTGACCAGGCGTCCTTCATTCCTTACAAGAAGGTAAAGCAGTTTAAGTTCAGTAGAGGTCAGTTTGACTGATTTTCCATCTACTTTTACTTCATTTCCCGTAAAATCAATGAATAATTTACCACTGCTGAAAGGTCTCTCTCCACTGCTGACCGCTGTTCCCTGTGCTCGTCGTAATACAGCCTGCACCCGGGCAACGAGCTCAATATGGCTAAAAGGTTTAGTGATATAGTCATCAGCTCCCATTTCAAGACTCCGGGCAACGTCCGTATCCTCTGCCCTGACAGTCAGCATTATCACCGGTACCTGGGAAAAACGACGTATCTCCTTAAGTACTTCAAACCCTTCCATATCGGGCAGACCGATATCCAGAATAACGATATCGGGACTCTCAGCTTCAATCAATTCCAGTCCTTCCGAGCCTGTTGAAGCCGATGACAGGTCAGCATTACTCCAGCGAAGCTGAAAACACAGTGATACGACCTCGATTATTTCGGGAGAATCATCAATTACTACTACTTTCAATAGTCACCGCCATCGGCAGGGTAAAAGAAAAGGTAGAACCCTGCCTAAATTTACTTTCAACCCAGATTTTGCCGCCGTGCAGTTCAACCAGCAGCTTTGCTATTGCCAGACCCAGACCCTGTCCGACGTTGGTGTTCCCTTTCCTCTGGTTTACCTGGTAATAAGGCTGGAATACCAGTTCCTGCTCTTTATCCGGAATACCTATCCCGTTATCTATTACCTGAACAACCAGCGTCAGGCCTTCCCGGTAGATATTAAGTTTGATCGTTCCTTCATCGCCGGTAAACTTGACGGCATTCCCTACTAGCGTAAGAAAAATCTGTTCAAGGTACTGACGGTCAGCTCGAACTGCCGGAAGGCCATCAGGTATAGCAAGTATTATTTTCTGATTTTTCTTTTGAGTCTCGGGATAAAGTTGTGATATAACATCCTGAATTATTTCAGATACATTCACCGGTCTCGGCTGAAATTTTGAATTATCAAGGAGAAGTCCTTCAGCTTGCGATAATATAGCCAGTCTTGCGTCGATGCTGCGAGCGTTTCTGATTATACTTTGGATGAGTCGGTCAAGTACACTTTTCTCTTCAGGATTCAGTTGAGCAGCCAGGAGTTCCGCAGAGACGATTATTGCGGTAAGAGAAGTCTTGAGTTCGTGCATTATTGCGTCAGTCAGGTGAAGACTTTGATTATTCTGTGTCATTTTAATACTCTATATTATAACGGCATTATAATGAGCATTTTAACAAAAGGTCAACATCTTGATTTGTCCCTTCTGCAACTTAATACTATTGGTTCTTTCCCAGAGGATACTGCCGATTGTGTTAAAAACCCATCTTGACATAGAATTACATGCTGACTACAATATTGGTGATTATTTTACCAGGCTAAATAAAGATCCGGGAAAGACGGTTAAAGGAGTTAGCGTCAGGTGACTGGAGTTAATGCAGGTGACAATGAAAACTTCGAAAGCCTTCTGAAACGATTTAACAAGAGAGTGCAACGGGCCGGTATACTGTCGGAGATACGCCACGGCGAGTACTTCGAGAAACCGAGTGTAAAACGAAAACGGAAGGAAGTAGCGAAAAAGCGAAAATCTGCCAGGACTTCGGCAAACAGGTCCAGGTAAATATAATATATCAGGGTGGCGACGAAAATTGAGTAACGAGATGAAAGAGAAGCTGAATACGGAATTCAGACAGGCAATGAAGGATAAGGATACATTGAGACGCAGTGTACTGCGAATGGTACTCGCCTCGGTTAAAAATGCAGAGATTGCCAGGCGCGGAGAATTATCTGACGGTGATATTCTGGGTCTTATCTCCAAGGAAGTAAAACAACATGAGGACAGTATTCAGGCCTTCAAGGAAGGTAATCGACCGGACCTGATGGAAAAGGAACAGGCGGAACTGGCAATACTGCTGGAATACCTGCCGAAGCAGTTAACCCGAGAAGAAATAATTGCTGAAGCAAAACAGGTGATCGAGGAAACAGGGGCTCAGGGTCCTGGTGATAAAGGTAAGGTGATGCCTAAGATAATTGCCAAGTTAAAAGGCCAGGCAGACGGTAAGGAAATCAACGAGATAGTGACCGAACTGCTTAGTTCATGAGATCGAGGCATATGTTTTCCAAAAGGGGCTTCTCGCAGCCCCTTTTCTGGTTTATTCCGGTTTTTCTTGACCTTTACGCGATGCAATGCTTAAATGAGTTTCGCCTAATTAAAGAAGGTGTTTTGTATGACGGTTAAAAAAAGGCAACTAGGTAATACTGAAATAGAGATAACCCCGGTTGGTCTGGGCTGCTGGCAATTCTGCGGCAGCGGTTTCGGGAGGTTATACTGGAATTCACCTCTTCAAAGTGAGGTCAACAATATTGTTAAAATGGCGCTTGACGGAGGTATTAGCTGGTTCGATACTGCCGAAGCGTATGGTTCCGGAAAGTCTGAACAAGCGATATCAACTGCACTTGTTAAGGCAGGGAAATCAAACGGTGACGTGGTTATCGCTACTAAATGGCTGCCTATTTTACGAACAGCAAGGAATATCCCGAGGACCATCAGTAAACGCCGGCATTTTCTTTCACCATTTAAAATTGATCTTTATCAGGTCCATTTTCCGGGTTCTTTTTCATCTATCGAAGCTCAGATGAATGCGATGGCAACACTGGTCAAAGAAGGTAAGATAGGTTCAGTGGGGGTAAGTAATTTCTCCGTAGAACAGATGCGGCAGGCCCATGCAGCGTTAGAAAAACACGGACTACCCCTGGCATCCAACCAGGTCAGATTTAACCTGCTTGACAGGATGATAGAAAAACAGGGAATACTGGATACCGCAAAAGAACTGGGAATTACTATTATCGCGTACTCACCTTTAGCCCAGGGCCTGTTAACAGGTAAGTTTCATAAAGATCCGGGATTAGTAAAGAGACTTCCTTATTCCAGGAAAAAGGCTGCAGGACGTATGCTGGAGAAGAGCCGGCCACTGGTAACATTACTCGAAGAGATTTCATCTTCGTATGGTTGTGCCCCCTCAGAAGTAGCTTTGAGCTGGCTGATCAACTACGCGGGAGATATCGTCGTTGCGATCCCCGGCGCTTCAAAGGCAGACCATATAGCACAGAACGTGAATGCACTGAACTTAAAGTTGACCGATGATGAAATGAAAAAACTGGATGAAATGTCCAGAGATCTTGTCTGGTGAGGGATACTCATAGAAGGTTAATTCTGCCATTGTGATATAATTAAACTAAGTGGCTGATAATGAGAGAAGCGCTTCTTTATGAAAAGCTTCCTGCTTCCCGGGTACAATGTCACACCTGCCAGTGGCACTGCAAGATAAATATTGGGAAATATGGAGTCTGCGGCGCCTACCAGAATAAAGATGGTGTGTTATACACTCTTGATTATGGTGTCGTTTCGTCTCTGGCGGTCGATCCTATCGAAAAGAAACCTCTCTTTCACTTTTATCCGGGCACCCTGGTATTTTCGTTGGGCTCCTTGGGATGCAACTTCCATTGTAAACACTGCCAGAACTGGCAGATATCCAGTACAGATTTCACAACCGGGAAAAATGATTGCAGGGAAATTCAACCTGATACTGCTGTCAAGCTGGCAAAAGATAACAACTGCAGCGGTATTGCCTGGACCTACAATGAACCGGGTATCTGGTTGGAATATATACTGGACACTGCCAGGCTGGCTAAAGAAAATGGGCTGTATACGGTCCTGGTGACAAACGGTTATTCGTCAGTGGCCGCTTTAGATGCTATGGGCCCGTATATCGATGCGTATCGAGTGGATATCAAAGGTTTTTCCGATCCATTTTACAGAAATATCACCGGAATAGTTAAATGGCGCGGGATACTGGAAGTAACCAAACGGGCTAAGGACAAGTGGAATATGCATATCGAGGTGGTAACGAATATAATCCCAACCTTCAATGATGACGATGAACAGCTTGGTAATATTGCTGCCTGGATATGTGACGAACTTGGAGAATTAACTCCCTGGCACGTGACGAGGTTCCATCCGGCCTATAACCTGATAGACTTACCTTCCACTCCCATTTCTACGCTGGATCGTGCCTGCGAAATTGGAAAAAAAGCAGGTCTTAAATTTATCTACGTGGGAAATGTACCCGGTCACAGGAACGAAACAACTGTTTGCTATTCGTGTGGTAAAACCATTATCGAGAGATTCGGTTATCGTACCGAAATAACCGGACTCGAAGGTTCTCACTGCCGATTTTGCGGCGCGGAACTCAATATCAGGACTGGAAATCGTGATCTGAAAAAGATTTAGTTTTCAGGAGTTGAAAGGAGGGTGAAGATGGAGACGAGGAGTGCAGTAGTAGCCGGACAATTCTACCCCGGAACACCTGAAACTCTCAAATCGACGATAAAAGAAATGGTTGATGAGGAAGCGGATAAACAGAAGGCGCTTGGTATTATTGTCCCTCATGCCGGTTATATGTATTCAGGACGGGTTGCAGGCGCCACGCTGTCACGAATAGAGTTTACAGATACCTTCATAATTATCGGGCCGAGTCATACCGGACTGGGTCAACCTCTCAGTATTATGACCGGAGGGATCTGGGAAACTCCGCTGGGAAATGTGGAAGTAGACACGGAACTTGCCAGGGAGATACTGAGTATGTGCAAGGAACTCAAGGAAGACATCCGTGCCCACAATTCTGAACACGCTATTGAAGTCCAACTCCCTTTTCTCCAGTATTTCAAGCCTGATGTGAAAATCGTTCCGATCGTTCTCGGTTATTCGAGTGTTGAAAACTACAAAAATATCGGGAAAGGTATAGCCAGGGCACTGA